>CAMWNQ010000054.1 GCA_947175655.1 uncultured Clostridia bacterium
ACCGGAGAATCTGTTCTACAGCTTGCACACCGTATATATACTGTTTTAGATGATATAATAGAAAAATATCCAGATAAGAATGTATTACTTATATGTCACGGTGGAGTATGCCGTATTATAGAGACTTACTTCAATAATCTTAAAACAGAGGAATATAATAACTGGTTTATGGATAACTGTGCAATTTATGAATATAAAGTAAAGTGAGGTGCAATATGATATGAGGATAGGTGTTGATTACTTTCCGGAATTGCTCAGTCAGGAAGATTGGAAAAAAGATGCTGAACTTATGGCTAAAACCGGAGTGAAAGCAATAAGAATAGGTATGAATTCTTGGAGCAAGATTGAATCTTCTGAAAATAATTTTAATTTTGATGTATTTGATGAGGCTATACAACATTTTGCACGTTATGGAATAGGTACAGTAATATGCATTCCGGAAGTTGTTCCGAGATGGATTGGCGGTAATAATGAAAGATGTCTGACTTCCGAAAGATATATTGAACGCATAACTTGTTTTATAAATGAAATATCCAGACATTATTCACAGAATAAAGCTGTTATAGAATGGCAGATAGATAATACCAAGATTAATAATAAGGACAGTGCGGAAAAAGCTGAAAAATACGATGCTAAATTTATAGAATATCTTCAGGACAAATATGAATCACTTGAACAGGTAAACAATGCGTGGGGTGTTACATCTGATGGTATTGAATATACAGACTGGAATCAGATTGCTTTTTTTGACAATGAAAATTATTTAAACAGGGCATTTTATTTTGAAAAACATCATTTTTATTCAGCGATGAATGCTGAATATCTGAAACTCCAGTCATCATTGATAAGAAAGAATATCCCGAAAGCATATATATCAGTAGAAGTGAATTTATGTCAAAATCCATATGCGGAACTTGAATGTGTAGATTATATATATTACAGAAGAAATGTGCATAATGGTGTTGGTTCCAAGTATATTAATTTTGAGTTTGACAAAATAAGAGGATTTAAAAACAAAAGCTTTGGAGAAATTCTGGGATTTGATTACAGAATTTCTCCCGAAAAGTTAAAAACAGAAGTGTTGCAGGCATATATACACGGTGCGGATACTGTATTTTTTAAATGGCATTCGGTTCTTTCAGGGAAAATGTCATATTGCCGTGGAATTCTTGAACACAGCGGAAAGACGGCAAGAACTTTTATGGAATTTGCAGACCTTTGTCAGACAAATTTCAAACTTGAAAGCATCAGTGACAGTTATGTCAGTTCAGATATTGCAGTATTATATTCTCCAGATTCAGAGTATATACTGGAATTTAATCATTCCATATCGTACAAAAATGAAATTGAACGATTTTATTCATTATTCAGAAGTTACGGAGCAAATGTAGATGTTATAAGTGCAGAATCTGATATTGAAAAATATTCACTTGTAATAGCTCCTTGTCTTTATGTAAATAATAAGAATGTAACAGAAAATATATACAGATATGTTATCAATGGCGGAACTCTTGTTATGACAACGAGAACCGGCGTTACAGATGAACACGGTAATTTTATTGCTGAATCTCTTCCAACTGTTTTCAGGGAACTGATTGGTGCTGAAATTATTGATGGTGGTAAAGTTAATATTAATAGTAAGAACTTTATAACGGATTATGCTAATCAGAAATTTGAATACAATAGCTGGTTTGATGTCCTTAAACTTGAAACAGCCAAGGCATATGCTACATACAGTAATGATGCATATGTAGGTTATCCGGCAATTACTCTTAATAATTACTGCAAGGGAAAAGCTTATTATATAGGTACAGTTCCGGATAATAATTTTTATATTGATTTTGTGGGAAAACTTATGAAATACAACGGAATTCCCAAACTTACTGGCATTCCTGATGGAGTTGAGATTACTACAAGAACCAATAACAAAGATGATTATATAGTATTTTTGAATAATTCCAATAAAGATAATATTATGGGTTTACCTAAATCCTTATACAGTGTTATTGACAACCGTGGAAAAGACAATGTACATCTTATGCCATACAGTATAGATATAGTGAGATTATAATACAAAAAAACAGGGTGCATCTTATGATGCACCCTTTAATTTTGAATCTTACCAGACTTTATAATTTTCAACATTAACTTTATAAGCAGTACCAGGAATAAATAAATCTTTTGCTTCAACAGGACGACCAAGCTTTTCATTTTGCTGACCGATATGTTTTCTGAGTTCTCTGAAAGTCACACTGTTATATACTATATTTTTTACTTTTTCCTTATCTGGCTTTGTTCTTGAAAGGTAATCAAGAAGAACCTGATTTATATAATAGTATGAACGGAGCTGAGTTTTTCTGAATTCAATAGGTATATTTTTAGGTTTATTTTCAGTATTTTCTGCATTTTCTTCTATATTTTCAACAGGCTTGAGGAGGAAAAGACTATCGCCTTCAGTATATCCGAGAGTAAGCTTTGCAAGAATTTCAGGAATGAAAATTCTGAGTTCTGAGGCAAGAGCTGGATTTCCGACAAATTCATCTATTTTTTCTTTCATTGCTGATGCTTCTTCAGGAGTCTTGCATTCTTCCATAAGAGGAAGAGTTTTTCTTGTATAATCAACAACCTGTTCTTTTGTAAACGGACAGAGGTCATCTTCTTTATTTACAATGATTGCAAACTGTTTTTCAACAACAGCAATATCTTTTTCTTCCCAAGTATCCATATAAGCCTGAAGTCTTCCGTTAAGTGACGGACATACAATTCCGTTTACTCTTACTTCAATATTCTGTCTGTAGCCCTCAGTACCTTTTTTACCCTGACGTGCAAGGAAGATTCTTACCCAATAATATTTTTTTGAACCGAGGAATTTTGATACTTCATTTTTAATAATATTGATGAGCATAGCCGGTTTTCTTTCAGGGTCGCCCATAAGAACTACTGAATTTGCATAAAGGTCATAATCATAATGCTGACCGAGGAAGTCTGAAGAAATGGGCATTGGAGTTCCTTTGTCAAACATCATTTTAATAGGATTCCATAAAAGAGCAATAAAACTTTCACAGAGCATTGTTAAAGCAGTTTCCTTGTCCTTACCCTGCGCTGCAATAGGTTCAATGATAGGTTCGTCCTTTTCACGGAGATAATCATTTTTGATTATGAATATTATATTAAGATTATAGACGGTATCTGTTTCCTCATTTTTTATTACCTGAATATCAATAGTATATCCATATCTTGGGATAAGTATAGCATTATCGTAAAGATTGCCTTTTATTTTTTCATTGAGTTTTTCAAGAATGACAGTTTTTATGTCAGCTTCCTTATTTGTTTTCATTTCGATATTTTTTCTTTTAAAAATAGACACTTTAAGAAATCTCCTTTTATATTATTTTTTTATCAGTTTTACAGCTGCCCAGCCTTCTTTTGTATTGTATTCTTGATGTAAAAATCCGGCACTTTCAACAGCATCTATGACTTCATTCATTCTTTCCACAATAATTCCTGATATAATTAAAGTACCATTATCTTTAAGATAACGTGAAAAGAAATCTTTCATAGCAATTAAAACATCGGCAACTATATTTGCAGTTATTATATCATATTTACTGTCAATTTTTTCAGCTAAATCAGGATTTGATATAATATCTCCGCAGTAAGCGTGATAATTTTCAATGCTGATATTGTTTTTCTGTGCATTTTCAACAGCGGTATTTACAGCATTTTCTTCAATATCAACTGCAACAGCATCTTTTGCACCGAGCAGTAATGCACCTATTGATAATATACCGCTTCCGCAACCCATATCAAGTATACAATCATCTTTTTTAAGAGATTTTTCCAGAAGTTCAAGACATAATCTTGTAGTATGATGTTGTCCTGTTCCGAAACTTGAAGCAGGGTCGATTTCAAGTATAATTCTGTTTTCAGGATTTTCGCAGGTTTCCCAAGATGGCTTTATAATAAGTTTTTCACCGATTTTAAAAGGCTTGAAATATTGTTTCCAGTTGTTTGCCCAGTCTTCTTCACGTATTCCTAAGCATTCAATTTCAAGTCTGCCATAAATTTTATCTGTATCTTTCGATTTCATATCGGAAATCATTGATTTTAATGATGCAAGCATTTCAGCACCCTGAGTGTTTACAGGAATATATACTGTTATACGGCTTTCACAGTCTGAGAGGCCAAGAAGGTCATCATCAATATAATCCCATTTTCCATCTTTGTTTTCAAGAAATTCGCTGAAACTTTCAGGGTCTTGAATGGCGAAACCCTTTATACCGATATCCATAAGACCGGCACATATAAGGTCAATGCCTTCAACAGATGTATATATATTAACTTCTGTCCATTCCATAAATCTGAACTCCTTATATCTGATATTTATATTTTATTGTGTGCAAATCAGTATAAGAAGCTGAATTAAATCATCATTATCAACAACTCCGTCTGAATTGCAATCGGCAGCATATCGTCCTTTACTTGTAAAGAATGAAATTCTGTCCGGAAGGCTCTCTTCGTTCAGGATATATTCATTAAGGATAGAGACATCAATTTTATCAATATTTCCGTCATTATTTATATCTCCTTTTTCCGGAATGACATTGTTATTATCTTCATTTTCGACAGGAGCTATATCTTTGAGTGAAATAAATGCGGAGAAATCATTAAGTATAATTTCAGCATATCCGTTCTTTATATCCTTTACCTGTACTACTGAATTCTGCGGTATAGTATATAGTATATCCGCATTTTTTCCGCAGGAATCAGTTATATATGATGTTTCACTTACAACTATATATTCACTGAATTCTGATGTTATATCAGTAATATCCGGAATGTCAGAAGCATCTGTAGTATTTGTTGTCATAGGTGCAGTTGCCATCATTGCAGTAGTCATTGTAGTGGTAGTTTCCATTGGCTGACTGTAAGAAATATCGGTAGTGGCTTCAGTTACAAGTTGTGCATAGTCCATAAAAATCCAGCCTACATAGCCATTATAATTGACTTTTCCCCAGCCGTCAGAAAACTCAGTAACTTCAACTTCTTCACCCTTGGCAATTAATTCCAGTGATTCTGCATTGATGTCCGGTGCTTTTCTCATATTGAGAGCCGATGCAGTTATTTTATAAGTACCTGCGATATTATTATTATCTTTAATATCTGGATTATCCGGATTGTTATTGTCCGGCTTAACTGTTGTTTCTGTGGTTTTGAAAATTCTTATTGTATCGTGTGTGTAAGAGCTGTACGGATAAGTTTCAAGCATATTAACCTTACTGCTTCCGGGGTCGAACATGTAAATTGTATCTCCCTCTACTTCATCAACAAGAACCCAGTGATGACCAACAAAGCAAATCATATAGTATCCTTCATCATCAAGTTCTTTTATAGTATTGATATACTCTGATTCGGTAGTGCCTGAAGAAATGCGTTGTCTGCCTACACATTCAAGTCCTGGTACAGCTTTGGAAACCAAGTCCCAGCTTACAAGACTTCCGCCGTAATCAAATCCGCCCAAATCATTCATTGTGTCTACAAAAGTTCCGGGATTGAATGAGTCTGAAGTAACGGCACCTGAATGTACAGCTAAAATTGCGATTGATGTTGCAAGACAGCCGTACTGTCCAACTGTAGCATAGCCGTTTCCGAGAATTTTACCTGACCATCTTGAATCAAGCTGTGACCAAGATTTATAATCCGCATCAAAAGCATAAGATGTTGGAACGGGCTTTGATATAAAGTAGGAAAAAGCCAGAACAGTTGCGGTTATACCGGACAAGAATCTTTTTACCGGTTTTTGCATATTAAACCTCCATAAATTAAATAAATTTTATTTCTTCTTTCTCTCTTTTCTGGATTTTTTGAACTTATCATATAAATCTGAATAAAGTTCAATAACCTTCTTCTTGTCATTTTCAGAAAGTTTGATTTTTCCATAAGAAGACTTTTCAAACAGATTTTTCAGAAGAGAAATATCTGCCTGATTTGATAAAAGAAGATTTTGATATAATTCTTCTGCCGTCACATCCTTTCCATACTTAAAAATTTCCCTGACCCTTACGAATATGAGCATAGTTGCCATTTCGGGGGTTGTTTTACTGGATTTTATTTTTATTGTGAAGAAGCAATTATAAATTTCCGGATAAAATCTGAAAATAATCAATCCGAAAACAAGAAGAACAGCAAGTATTATTCCGGAAGTGTAAATGCCTTTTGAGACATCAACTTTTTTGTAGTCAATGATGTTATTTGACAAAGTAGGTTCAAATGAAGTCCAGCCGATACCGGATATATAAAGTTCCGGAAAACCGTGAGCATCTTTGACTTTTATTACATAATTTGGTATATTCTGACGGCGTTCTGAACTTATATTTTCATCTGCATAGGTTTGATTCATATTAAATCCCTCTGCATACCTTGCAGGAATACCGCAGGCTCTTGAAAGTAATACCATAGCTGTTGCATATTCATAGCATACGCCCCTTTTGGTTTCAAAGAGAAAAGTTTCAGCATTTTCATTACTGCCTTTTCTGTAGGTGAGGTCATATGTGAAATCATTAAGAAGAAAATATTTTTCAATAGCCAGAGCTTTTTCATAATCCGAAGTAATACCGTCAGTGATTTCCATAGCAAGGTCATATATTTTCTGATTGTCATTATAATCCAGATTATGTTTTGCATTATAAACATCATTGATAGCTATTGACATTGTGAGAGCCTCTGTTGATTTGCCATTATCTTTTAAGATATTGTACATATCAGAATACATTTCAAAAGCATTATCAAATGTCAGATTGCTGATAATTTCATAAACTCCTGAATTATAAAGAAAACTGTCTGAATAATATTTCAGTCTGTAACCTGCATTTATAGGAATACTTGCATTATCTTCACCTCTTAAAGTTCCGAAGTCTGAAAACTCGCCGTAGATATGTTGGTTTAAGTCTGCATCTATAAGCCACGACGGTACAGGAAGTAAAATTGAATTATAATTCAAAGAATATAAATACAATTCTTTTTCTTCTGCCTTTGGAATATCTTTAAAAGTATTATTAATATTATACTTCTTTAGAAAGTCATTGTCAAGCTCAGAACACAAAACAATAAGTTTAATTATTTCAGAAGGGTCTTTGGCAAAAATATAGGGTTTGAAATTATAATTATCATAATCAGAATTCCAGATATCATTTGAAAAATCATAGTCAGTAAAAACCTGAGTTTTAAGGCGTAAAGGCTCATCAGAATTTGCATAATAGAGAATTCTGTCATTTGTAGTAAGACTGTTGAATTTTCCTGAACTTGATTCTGTATTGAATACATTGAGTCTGCTTATAAGCATATCGGTGAAAGCATCCATATTTATAAGACTTTCAAGATATGTTCTGTCTTCTTTGATATTTGGTTTCGGAAAAAGTGAAGCAATAATGCCAAAAGACATTACATAAACCAATATGGACTGGAATATATTTTTTCTGCCTACTTTTTCGGAATCATCACCATTTCGGATATTATTGAAAATTATTGCATTTACAATAAATAATACTGATAACAGGATAATCAGAACAGCAGGCATCTGACGTGATTCTTTTCCATATATTACAAATGGAATCATAAAAACAAGAAAACTCATTGACATACGATATCTTATCTTTGTAAAGTAATAGACAACAGAGGCAAAGAATCCTACACAGAATATAAATACTGCTATTGTATACCATTTACTGTATTCTAGAGCATCCTGAGTGGTAATAAACCAGAGTATAAAGCTTATCGGATATTTTTTACGTCCCGTTTTTATAGCCATTCCTATCAGGTACATACCTCCGGTAAAGAGTGCCATATATATGAGAGTTCCAAGCAATTTATGTTTTTCCATAAATCCGAAAATCATAAATATCAGCTTTACAAGAACCAGCGAAATCAGAAACCATAATAAAGTTAGACTGCTTCTGTAGTAATACATAACAGAAGTTATGAGTAATACCGTATAAATAAGTACATTATCCCCAATAAGCAATGAAGTTTTGTTTAAAATTTTTTTTGTTAAAGTCATAATCTACACCGGCCTGAATTTATTGTCGGAATCCAAACGCCATAAATTGGAATCAGATTCAGAATTGTTTACGGCATTTTCATCAGCGACAATAAACTGAATATTTTTATTATTTGAGCGTACAAAATCAGATGACATCATATTATCTAAAGTTTCAGCTGAAAATATGATATATGCACAGGACTTTTCTGCAAAAAATATACTTTCATCAAAATCGGTGATATTATCGGCAGGAGTTATAAGAACAGTCATAAGAATCTGATTTAAAGACTCTTCACTTTCTGCATTAAGACATTGTATATCATTATTTTCTGATTTAAGATAAATTTTACAAGATATACCTTGTTTTATAAAAAGTGAAAGCAGTGCGAATGATGACTGGATATTTTTTTCCTGATTTTTAATATCTTTATGTGAAAGATTTAGTATTACAACAGGCTGAACTGAAGAAGATGCCTCATCAAGTCTGACCATAAGCTTATTTCGTTTTGAAGAAAGCTTCCAGTTTACTCTTTTAAGAGGGTCGCCCTCAATATATTCACGGTGTTCATATCCTGCCTGAATATTTGCAGAAAAAGCAAGGGGTGAATCTGATTCTTCATCATCACTTGTGACTACTATATCATTTATCGTACGGAACAGGGTGCTTGATGAAGAAACTTCCGGAATATCAGGAATAATGCCGATATTTTTTGAAAACTCCGGAAATTCTGTATCATATGAAACTATTCCGAAAAATCCGGAAGACAAGACCTCCTTAATATATATTTTCCCGTTTCCACCTATAATGCCATCTATTTTTATTTCAAATGATTCAGACTGCTGAAATGCAAGAGAAAGTTTGTAATGCTTTTTACTGATATTCAGATTTTCGTTGCAGTCAATAATGATATCAATAAATGCAAGAGGTATTTTTCCAATTTTTTCAACATTTAATTTTAAAATAAGCTGACCGTCTTTTTTGACATACTCATCACATTCTGTTGAAATTTTTATTCTTTTTCTGGCATAAAAAGCGGTCATATATGATAATACGGCGGAAAACAGTGCGAAATATACTAAAATCATACCTGTTTCGCCGTCCATATAGAAAGTGAAAATAAAAATCATAAACCATATAAAACATATTCCGAATATATTCTTGAATATATTCTTTTTGTTTTTTCTTAGATTGGGATTCAGTTTTTCTTTTATTTTTATATTATTTATGATAGTTTTTTTGTTTTTCATACCGGAATATCCACCTTTTTAAGAAGTTCAGTTACATAGTTTTCCGGCACTGAAAAGTTATTTTTACCCTGTGGAGAAAGTATAATACGATGTGCAAGTACCGAAACGGCTATATTTTTGACATCATCAGGTATTGCATATTCACGCTCATTTATATATGCGTTCGCTTTTGCACCTTTATGAAGTGCAATGCTTCCACGTGGACTTACTCCCAGAGTTACATTGGAATCATTTCTCGTCATTTCGACAATTTTAATAATATAGTCTTTTATATTGTCTGAACTTCTTATTTTTTTGACTTCGTTCTGCATTTCAACAATATCATCACTGCTGAGAACTGCACCTTTGATATTATTAATGGGATTTGTTTTTTCTGTTCTTTCCAGTATTTTGATTTCTTCAGAGTGTTTGGGATATCCCATAGAAAGTTTCATAAAAAATCTGTCCATCTGAGCTTCCGGAAGATGATAAGTTCCATATGTTTCAATAGGATTTTGTGTTGCCATAACCATAAAAGGCTTTGGGAGTTTATAGGTATTACCATCAATGCTTATCTGATATTCTTCCATAACTTCAAGAAGTGCAGATTGCACTTTCGGAGAAGCACGGTTTATTTCATCAGCAAGCATAAAATTACACATTGCCGAGCCTTCACGGTAAATAAAATTACCACTTTTTGAATCTATCATTGAAAATCCGACAATATCCGATGGCATTACATCAGGAGTAAGCTGTATTCTGTTGAATTTTCCACCGAGAGAACGTGAAAGAGCTGTTACAAGCTGAGTTTTTCCAACTCCCGGCACATCTTCCAGAAGTACATGACCTTCACAAAGCAGGGATATTATAACTTTTCTAATAGTATCTTCTTTTCCGACAATGGTTTCTGATATCGATTCGACAAGTTTTTTAATATTATTATTCATAGTAAAAAATCCTTTTATATAAATTTTTTATGACAAATATAT
>CAMWNQ010000055.1 GCA_947175655.1 uncultured Clostridia bacterium
AAAATCGTTACTTTTGGTGATTATATATATTATGTGAGAGCAAAAATGTTGTATAATAATAAGAGAATTCACAATAGAAAGAATGTGAAAAAAAATGCTGAGAAAAAAGAAAATCAGAAAAACAAAATCAAAAATAAAAAAATTCTTTAATAATATACCATTTAAAATTGTTTCAATTACCTTGGTTATATGCTGTACTGTTATAAGCATCTCAACAGAGTATGACAGAATGCAGAAAGAAGAAGAGCTCTTAATTATTAAAGAAAAAATCAAAGATTATGAAAACGAAAATGCAGAGTTACAGCAAAATCTTGAAGGCGATGATATGACTGCTTACATAGAAAAAGTTGCCAGAGAAGATTTCAACTATGCTTACCCAGATGAACAAAGATTTTATGACACTTCTCGCAATTAATCTTTAGGAGTTACAAAACAAATCAAATATATCTAAAATTTTTTAAGAAAGGAAAAGCTACACAAGAAAAATAAATATATTAAAGTTTTCTTGATATGGACAGCTGTCTGTTCATATTTTAAGTAGCAAGGATAACCCTGATGCAACTTGAAATCGGAAAAATTTATGAAGGAAAAGTAAAAAATATCACTCAGTATGGTGCTTTCATCGACATTAATGGCGGTGGTACGGGTATGGTTCATATTTCTGAAATATCCAACTCTTTTGTAAACGAAATAAGAGAATTCCTTACAGAAAATCAGGAAGTCAAAGTTAAAGTAATAGGTATCAATGATGCCGGAAAAGTTAGTCTTTCAATTAAAAAGGCTATGGACAATCCGCCTCCAAAAAATGACCATCAACACAATTATAATCATAACAGAAGTAATAATCAAAATCAAAAACGTGATGACCGTCAGAAACAGAATGTCTGGGAACCTAAAAAAACAACTCCTTCTTCTGAGATGTCCTTTGAGGATATGATGACAAAATTCAAACAGAATAGTGAAGAAAAAATGTGCGAACTCAAAAGAAGTACCGACCGCAAAAATCGCACCAGAAGAAAGTAAAAAAACGGGCTTTTATGCCCGCTTTTTTTATGATATTTTATATTATCTGTGTCCTCCGCCTCCGCCGTGCGAACCGCCTCCACTTGAACCTCCGCCTGATGAATGATGAGAACTTCCAGATGAACTTTCTATTCTTTTTCTGTCTGTATACTGCCTTATAAATATATCGTTTGTTTCTGTAAAATTGCTGTTGTTTCTTGCAATGTATGCTGAAGAATCACAGCTTTTCTTAAATTTATATGTACTCTTTATTATAAAATACATCACAATTCCCACTACAAAACCAGTCAGAAGACCTATTAAAACATTTAGAGGTTTAAACATTACAAATAATGGCTTTTTTGATGATATGACCGCTTTTCCATTTTTTGAATATATGTATTTATGGTCAGCAGAATCATATGCATAATAGCCTTTTTTAGCTCCTCGTTTAGCATATATTTTCAACTGACGACAAAATTCTTCAATACCAAGCTTTATATCATTTGCTTTTATTTCTTCGCCTGATGACGGAAAATATTCATATATTTCTTCAAGCATTGAATCTATTCTGTTTGAATCTCCATCATTTTTTGAATCAGTATAGGTAAGTATTGCCATACCGCTTGTTGATATGTAATCATATGCTGGTACTCCACCGGATAAATCAACATAGAAAAATAAACCGTCTGTATTTTCTCCGAAAAGGTCTTCATACATCTTGTCTGCAAAAACTTCCGTTTCAGAATCCGTCAAATTTGTACTGCTTATATACACTAATACATACATATCTATTTCTTCTGCTGTTTGTTTGATAGTATCATTTATTTCTTTGAGTTCACTTTCCGAAAAAAGACCATATTCAGTATAAAGTCCACAGTTTTCAAAATACTCCTGATTGTCAGCTTCTGCAAATACAATTCCGGAAATCGGCATTAAAAATAAATATATGAATAACACTGAAATAATTCCACTTATAATATTCTTTATCTTTACCATAAAAAATATCCTCCCAGCATCGTAATCAATGTCACCACAAGTGCTGTTATTCCACAGAAGATACCACATTTAAGACGGTCAAAAGGTGGTGTTCCTGCTATTTTGCCCGTCTGTCCATTTAATGCAAATGAATAAGTCTTACCATTATGCATATATGTCATAAACCATACCGGCAAAAGTGCATATTCCCAGTCTGTATTAATAATATTATAATTTTCAGATGTTCTTATTACTGAACTATATCCGATTACGCTATCCGAAATTACAGATTGACAACCTTTTTCTGCTCTCTGACGTATTCTGGGAAAAATCTGTGCCTTACTCACATCATACTTATCTGCATAAAATCCGCTTAAATATGACATTGAAAAATCCTTTGCTTCATCATATCTGAAAGGCTCTATTGCTTCCATAAGAGCATCTTCTATCTTACTTGCACCGTCCGCAGGTATTTTGTTTATCTTTATATCGGCTTTTCTGATTATGCTGTATTCTTTTGTTTCAGTATAACGATAATTTCCAGAACTCCATGTACGTATTTTTTTACCTATGGCATTATAACTTGCCTTTATGTCACAATCAGCAAGCCAGAAAGGTACATAAAGTCCAGTCATTTTTTCAAGCTGACTTGTTGTTTTGAAATTCTTAGGCACAAACCATTTTTTCCAGCACCAGTCCTTAAATATAGTTTCAGCACGTTCTCTGTTTATCTGGAATCCAATTACTTTCTTTGGTCTGTATTCTCCGGAAAGACGACCTGAAAGTATTACAGGTTCGTGACAATAATAACAAAATGTTGCTGACGTATTTTCATCTGATATTATTTCTGCTCCACAGCTTCCGCAATGATATACATTTGTATGCTCATTGAATTCATTCTGTTCAGCTTGATTTGCATTATTAACCGAAGTATCCTGATTTTCTTCATTTCGGGCATTTATTTCTCTTACTTCTTGTTCTGTGAATTCACTGAAACAGTATTCACAACCGAAATTTTGAGTATCTGGCTTGAATTTAAGCTCTCCGCCACAGTTAGGGCATTTATACTGTACGGCTTCCAAAATATCACTCCATTCTTTAACATATTAACAATACTACGGGCGAACGATATTTCAATTCGCCCGCCCTTTTTTATAAATTATTATTTTCTGTTTCCGCAATTCTGACAGAAATTTCCTGTATTTGTTGTTCCGCAAGAACAAGTCCAAGTTCCTGACTGTGCCGGCTTTCTGTTGCCACAGCTCTGACAGAAATTTCCTGTATTTGTTGCACCACATGAACAAGTCCAAGTTCCTGACTGTGCTGGCTTTCTGTTGCCACAGCTCTGACAGAAATTTCCTGTATTTACTGCTCCACAAGAGCAAGTCCAACTGTCAGTACTATTCTGATTTCTCTGTGCTTGTTGTGCCTGCATCTGCTGTGCATTGGCTGATGAAGCAGACTGCATAAAACCTCCGGCACTGTTCATTCCCATTCCCATTGCCATAAATGCATTGCCTGCACCTGAACTGTTTGAACCGGCAGATTCAAGACCTCTTGCTACTGAACCCTGAACATAACCTTCCCTTACTACAGGGTCACGGAGCATTGCTCCTCTGTTACGCATATTTATTAAACGCTGGCTTTCTTCATCGTATGAAATAGATGCTATAGCTACGGAACAGATTTCCATTCCTCTTAAGCTCTTCCACTGGTCATCAAGTGCTGTTCTCATATAATTAGCAAGTGAAAGTGTTTCAGCATTAAGATGTGATATTCTTTTTCCGTCCACTGACATTCTTGCTATTGAATTCTGGAGTGACTGTGTAAATTCCATTAAGTACTGCTCACCTATATTATTCATATCCACACGCTGTGCGTTTCTTGGACAAGCTTCTTTAAAAAATTTAATAGGGTCTGTTATTTTTATGGAATATGTTCCGTGACATCTTAAAAAAAGTTCTGCATCATAATAATTATCATAATAATTGAGCGCATTTCTTGTTCCGAATTTTATGTTTTTTATTTCCTGAAGATTTATAAAATAAATCTCCTGCTTAGATGAAGGCTGTCCGCCGAATTTAAATCTGTTCCAAGTATCTTTTAATGAATCCTTGAATTCTCCGTTGAAAAGAGATGGTGCTGATGACATAAATACTTCATAATACCCCGGTTCAGCACAATAATCAACTATATTTCCGCCGTCAACAAGAAGCATCATCTGATTCTGTCCGACTATAATTTTTGAACCATTTGAAACTAAACTTGTTGATTGTCTTCTGTTACTGCTTCTTCTATCGTGAACCTGTACGCCTCTTGTCATAGCAGTTGTATCAGTCATATTGTCAGCTTCTATAAAGTCAAGCCAAGAATCTGCAAGACTTCCGTTTATAGCTCCTGCTGCTGCTCTTATTAATCCCATGAAAATACCTCCGTATCTTTAATTTTATGTGTTTATATTATATCATATTCCCGTTTTTTTTGCAATATATTTCTGCGATTTTTATATCGGCACAATAAAAATAATTTTACTTTTATTGTTAAAATGCATAAATTTATTTATGAATTTTATATAAAGTAACAAATTCTAAAAAAACTTTTTCTCAATTTAAACGTCTGTATTTAAAAAATAGTTATTTTCTGCCCCTTGTTGAACAGTGTTTTTTTGAAAAGTTTTAAGAAAGGAAGTGATTATATTTATGAAAGACAGTGACAATAAAAAAAAGCTTTTCTGTTGTTATTTTGTCAAATACGGAAATATACGGGAATCGGCTATAAAGGCTGGATTTCCTCCGGAAACTGCTATGCTTGATGGTATTGAATGTCTGCGTTCAGCATATTGTCAGAAATTTATTTCAAAACTCTTTTCATCTACGACCTGCAATATTAATGGTATTATGTCAGGTCTGGAACGTTTGGCTTTTGGAAATTCAAATGATGCTGTTGCCCTTGCTTTTTCAGATGACTGTCAATCCCAAGACTTTATTTCAAATCTTGACCTTTTTAATGTATCTGAAATTAAAAAAGTAAAAGGGGGCGGAGTGGAAATCAAAATTTTTGATCGTCTTAAAGCTCTTGAAAAGATGTTCGAGTTTGTAAGTGCCTGTAATTCTTCTTCTGTTGCTGATAATTTTATAAATGCCCTCACTAACAACAATGATAATGACAGTGACAGTTATTATAATGATAAGGAAGATTTACAGTGAATTTTAAAAAGTTTTCAGAAAAACAAATCATTACTATGAAATGGTGGAATATGCCAGAATACTGTAATACTGATGCTTTAATATGCGATGGTGCTGTAAGAAGTGGTAAAACTTTTTCTATGTCTTTAGGATTTATCAGCTGGGCTTCACTTTTATTTGATAACAATACTTTTGCTTTTTGTGGCAAAACTATCGTATCTCTGAGAAGAAACGTAATTGAACCTTTAATAAAAACTGCATCTGAACTTGGATTTTCCTTTAATGAAAAAATCAGCCGTAATTATATTGATATTACTCTGAAAAATCATACAAACAGATTTTATCTTTTCGGCGGTCGTGATAATTCTTCTGATTCTCTTATTCAAGGTATTACCCTTTCAGGAATTATGCTTGATGAAGTAGCTCTTATGTCTCGTTCATTTGTTGAACAGGCTATTGCAAGATGTTCTGTAAATAATGCAAAGATGTGGTTCAACTGTAATCCTGACAATCCTTCACACTGGTTCTATAAAGAATGGATTTTAAAGGCAGAAAGTAAAAACGCTCTGTATCTTCACTTTACTATGGACGATAATCCTTCTCTTTCCAAAAAAGTAAAAAACAGATACAACAGACTATACTCAGGTACTTTCTATAAAAGATTCATACTTGGTGAATGGACTTCCGCAAGCGGTATTATTTATCCTATGTTTGATGAAAATTCCCATACATTTTCTGAAATACCAGACTGTTCAAGATATATTATTTCCTGTGATTATGGTACTGTCAATCCTTCTTCTTTCGGGCTGTGGGGATTTTATGAAAATAATGGAAAATGGTACAGGATTAGTGAATACTACTACTCTTCAAAATCTGAAGGCATTGCCAGAACTGATGAAGAACATTATAAGGCACTTGAAAATCTGGCTGGCTCTCTGAATGTTGAAAAAATCATTGTTGACCCGTCTGCTGCAAGTTTTATTGAATGCATCAGAAGGCATAATAAATTCAAAGTAAAAAAAGCCAATAATGATGTAATTTCAGGTATAAGGCTGGTTTCTGATATTCTTAAACAGAATAAAATTGCTTTCCATAAATCCTGTAAGGACTCCATAAGAGAATTTTCGCTTTATAGATGGAATGAAAAAAACGGCTATGACTGTCCTGTTAAGGAAAATGACCACGCTATGGACGATATACGCTATTTTGTAACAGAAGTCTTCGGCAAAAACAGTATTGACAACTTTTTCGTCGGAAGTATTTCAAGATAACTTTTTTTTAACACTGTTCAATTCTATTTTATGATGTCAAAAAAGGAGGTTTGAGAATTTATGCGACTTTTCAGAAAAAAATCAGAAAAAAATTCCGGATTTGCTGTACAGTCTGCCGTAAGGGAAAATTTTATGGATAACTTTCTGGATTCCGGTACAGATTGCATTGAAAAAGAACTTTATGACAAACTTCGGTTTAATATTCCGATTATTGATGCAGCTATAATAAAAATTATAAGGCTTACTGGTGGTTTCAGAGTTATGGCTTATGATGAAAGAGTTCAGAAGGCTCTTGATAAATTTATGTCTGATGTTCCTGTAGGTCTTACCGGAAAATCTATTTATACTTTTACTGACAATTATCTTGACAGTATTATAACTTATGGAAATGCCGTCGGTGAAATAATAATCAATAAAAATCAAAAATCAATTGAAGGTCTTTATAATGGAAACGCTTGCGATATTGAAATACAATGTGGCAATTCTCCGGTTGAAAGAAAATATTTCCTTAAAGATGGCTGTAACAGAATCCCAATAAATCACCCTGAACGTATATTATTTACTGCTATGAATCCTTCTGTTAATGGTATGGGAAAATCCATTTTAAGAGGTCTTCCTGCATTAAGCAACATACTGTTAAGAATCTATGAATGTATAGGACAGAACTATGACAGAATCGGAAATGTAAGGTATGCTGTTACTTATAAGCCTTCCTCAGACAGCGGAGAATTTGCATATTCTAAAGAACGTGCTATGCAAATAGCTAAAGAATGGGCTGACGGTATGAATTCTGCCAGATTAGGACAAGTTAAGGATTTTGTTGCTGTCGGTGATGTTGATATTAAAGTCATAGGTGCGGAAAATCAGCTTTTCAATACTGAAATTCCTGTAAGACAACTTCTTGAACAGCTTATTGCAAAACTTTCTATTCCACCGTTCCTGCTTGGACTTAACTGGAGTTCTACTGAAAGAATGTCATATCAACAGGCTGATATGCTCACAAGCGAACTTGAATATTACCGTCGTCTGCTTAATCCTGTAATCTGTGACATTGGAAATGCTTTTCTAAGAATGAACGGTATTAATTCCGACTGCTATGTAAAATGGGATAATATAAATCTTCAGGATGAAAAGGAACTTGCAGAGGCAAGATTAAAAAATGCTCAGGCTATGGAAATAGAATCCCGCCTGAATATATAAATTATTACTTTTGGAGGTATTTTTATGTACAATAATGTTAAACTTGAAAAAGGTCTTTACAATCTCAGCGGAAAAAGCTTTTCACAGGCCCTTGAAGCCCTTGACCCATCGTCAGAGTATGCAGGTACTCCTCTTGAAAATCTTGATGCTTTTGAAAGACAGCTTAAAAGATTTAATATCAAGGTAAACGGTTCTGACTGTGATATGGTTGAAAAATTCTTTACCACTACTGAAAGTGCTGTGCTTTTTCCAGAATTTATAAGAAGATGCATTAAAAAAGGTTTTGATGAATCTGTACTTAATAATATTGTTGCAGTATCAACACGTTGTGAATCAAATTTATATACAGGCTGTGTTATAAGTGATACCACAACTTATTCAACTACTGCTCAGGGTACTTCTCTTCCTACAGCATCTGTGACTGAACCTTCTACATCACTTCAGCTCCACAAATACGGAAGACTTATTACTGCATCTTACGAGGCTCTAAGACAGCAGAAACTTGATGTATTTGGTGTAATGCTCAGAAGTGTTGGCATAAAGCTTGCAAATTCTGTTTTAGCATCAGCCGTTACTGCACTTAAAGCAAATATTACTCCAATCAATGCATCAACTATTAATTATGCTACACTTGCCAGCTTATATGGTTCTTTTAATGACTTCAATATGAACTGCATTATACTTTCTCCTGCAAATACTGCAACAGTTCTTTCATTTACACAGATGGAAAAAACCTGTGCTGACAGTCAGGGAAAAATAAGACTTCCATTTGGTGCTGAAATCATCTGCACTTCAGAAGTCGAAAATGATACTATAATTGGTCTTGATAAAGATTTTGCTCTTGAAATTGTTACAAGCTCAGACCTTGTACTGGAAACTGATAAGCTTATTGACTGCCAGCTTGACCGTATTGCTGTATCTGTAAACTGCGGTTTCAGACGTATTACAAATAATGCTGTAAAGGTTCTTAAAATCGGCAATTAATATCCAATATCTTTTTTAACCTGTAAGACGGGCATATGCCCATTTTACAGGAATATTTATAATATATAAAGGAGTTTTCCATTATGGACAAGACTATTCTTGATAAAATAAATAAATACACTCAAAATGAGCTTTCGGCAGAAGATTTGTATACTTTCAATGTAATACTTTGTGATAATGATATTGACCGTGATTTTGAATGCTTTTCAGATGATGCACTTGAAGAACTCAAATCACTTTTTATCGGCAAAACTGGTATTTCAGACCATAACCCGAAATCTTCACTCCAGAATGCAAGAATTTTTGATACAGAAGTAGTTTCAGACCCTTCAAGAAAAACTGCTGATGGCAGAAATTATAAATATCTCAAAGCATCTGTCTATATGATTAGAACAGATTCCAATAAAGATTTAATTGCTGAAATCAATGGTGGCATAAAAAAAGAAGTAAGCATATCCTGTTCAGCATCTTCAAGAAAATGTTCGGTCTGCAACTGTGATAAAAATACATCTTCCTGCAATCATATAAAAGGCAAAAAATATAATTCGAAAATAAGCTATACTATTCTTTCTGATATTACTGATGCTTATGAATGGAGTTTTGTTGCTGTTCCGGCTCAGAAAAATGCTGGTGTTACAAAATATTTTTCCTCGGATTTAGAAATTTCTGTTAAAAATCCGGTTTCTGATTCTTTCATTGCCGATATTTCCAGTATTGAAAAAGACCTCCGACGTGACATCATTCGTCTGTCATTCATAAAAGGCGGTGAAAAATATGTAAAAGCTGTTCAGATTACTTCAAAAAATATGAATATAAATCAGCTTCTTGAACTAAAAAAATCACTTGATGACTATAGTTCAGAAAAAAATACTTCTCAGCTCTTTAACAACAATAAATCTTCACTTTCTGAATACTCTATGAAATAAAACAGGAGATGTTTGATATGAATACAGAAAAAATAAAGTCTCTTTTTGCACTTTTTACCGGTCAGAATAATTATGAGGAATACCTTCCGATTATAGCAGTTTCAATAACTCAGGTTGAAAAAATGCTTAAAGAAAATGCAGATATATCTGATTCCCGTCTGGATATGCTTACCGCTTCTGTCGCAAATTACAGATATGTACAGATTATTGCTTCACGTATGGAAAATATATCTGCTTACAACGGTGAAATGATTCTTCCACAAAAAGACAACAATGCTCTGAAATATGCAAGACAGATTATGCTTGATTATATGGACATATGTTCCGATATTATTAATGCAAATCCTGTTCTTTTAAATACTGGTGACTGCTATGATTAATACTATTATTCAGAATATTAAAAACATTATAATGACTGATGATTATAAATCTGTTTACTCTTCTTTTGATAATATACCATATTATAA
>CAMWNQ010000056.1 GCA_947175655.1 uncultured Clostridia bacterium
ATATATGACAGAGAAGATAATCACTGTTTCTGATTTGAATCAGCTTTCCGTTCTTTTCGGAAACTATGATGAGAATATAAGTAAAATTGAATCACAGTATAATGTCAGGATAATATCAAGAGGAGAGCAGATAAAAATTATTGGTGAAGACAGCAATAATGTTGAATCTGCTGAAAAATCAATAGATGCTCTTATTAAAATAACAAATTCTGGACAGCCTCTTACTGAACAGACAGTTCGATATGTGAATTCAATGGTTTCAGAAGGTGCTGAAAGTGAACTTGAAGAAATGAGTTCAGATGGAATATGCTTTACATCAAGCGGAAAGATAATTCGTGCAAGGACTGTCGGACAGAAAAAATATGCTGATGCGATAAAAAATAATACTATTGTACTTGGTATAGGTCCTGCCGGTACAGGTAAAACGTATCTTGCAGTCGCAATGGCTGTAAAGGAGTTCAGAAATCATAAAATCAAGAAAATAATTTTGACACGTCCGGCAGTTGAAGCCGGTGAAAAACTGGGATTTCTTCCAGGAGACCTTCAGGATAAAGTTGACCCATATCTGAGACCTCTTTATGATGCTCTTTTTGATATGTTCGGCTCTGATAATTTTCAGAAATATATGGAAAAAGGTATTATTGAAGTTGCTCCGCTTGCATATATGAGAGGAAGAACTCTTGATGAAGCTTTCATTATTCTTGATGAAGCACAGAATACTACATCAGAACAAATAAAAATGTTTCTTACACGTCTTGGAACAGACAGTAAAATGGTTATAACCGGAGATATAACTCAGATTGATTTGCCTGATTCTAAAAAATCCGGTCTTATTGAGGCAGTAAAAGTCCTTAAAGGAATAGATGATATTAAAATTCATCATTTTACTGAAAAAGATGTTGTAAGACACAGGCTTGTTCAGGATATTATAAGGGCATATGAAAAATATAATAATTTCAACAAATAAATAACAAGGATTCTCCCACCTCATTAGGTGGCGAGAGGAATTGTCAGGCAAAATTAAAGACAGTGACGAGCGGAATGAAATGGTATCCCACACTGACACAAGGCAATCCATAATGCCATTGAGGATTGAAACAATAATAAGTAATTAAAGGAAGGATATAAAATGCCAAAACTGAAAGTGTATGTAAAAAATAATCAGAATGATATAAAAATACCTGTAGGAATCAGACTTCTTATAAGAAGATGCTGTCAGGCGGTTCTTACTACAGAGGGATTCAAAGAAAATGCCGAAGTAAGTGTATCATTTGTAAGCAATAAAGAAATAAGAATTTTAAATAAAAATTACAGAAATAAGGATTGTTCTACCGATGTTCTTTCATTTCCTCTTATAGAGGGAGACAATATGGAAAAAAATCCGGAGACGGGATATGTTCTTCTTGGAGATGTTGTTATTTCACTTGAAACTGCTGTCAAGCAGGCATCAAATTATGGACATTCCCTTGAACGTGAAATAGGATTTCTTACTGTTCATTCAATGCTTCATCTTCTTGGATATGACCACGAAACATCATCGCTTGATGAACGAATTATGAGGGAAAAAGAAGAATCTGTACTTGAAAAGCTCGGAATTTCAAGAGATGCCACTTTCGTTACAGGAGAATAAAAACATGACAAAAACTGCTTTTGTTACTATTGCCGGAAGAACTAATGCCGGAAAATCTTCTTTACTTAATTCAATAATCGGAGAAAAAATTGCCTCTGTAAGTGATAAGCCACAGACAACAAGAACACGTATTACAGGAATAAAAAATATAGGTGAAACACAGCTTGTATTTTTTGATACTCCCGGACTTCATAAGCCAAAAAACAAATTAAGTGAACATATGCTTAATACTGTCAGGGAATCTGTAAGTGATATAGATGCGATAGTTTTTGTTATGGATTCTACTAAAAAAATAAATTCTCAGGAAACAGAGCTTTTGAAATCTTTTAATAAATCTGAAATTCCTGTTATACTGGTTTTGAATAAAATAGATTTAATTTCTGATAAAAGCGAAATTATGACTATTATTGCAGATTTGTCATCAGAAATAAGTTTTGAAGCTGTTGTACCTGTAAGTGTTAAGGAAAATAATGGCGTTGATATTGTTGAAGAAGAAATTATAAAGCTTGCGTCTGAATCACCTCATTTTTTCCCTGATGATATGATTACTGACCAGCCTGAAAAAGTTCTTGCTGGTGAGATGATACGTGAAAAACTTCTTAAAATTCTCAAGGACGAAGTCCCTCACGGAATTGCTGTCGGAGTTGAAACAATGAGCGAGCGTGAAGATAAAGATATTCTTGATATATCAGCTGTTATTTACTGTGAAAAAGAATCACATAAAGGAATAGTTATCGGAAAAAATGGCTCTATGCTTAAAAGAGCATCATCTATGGCAAGATATGAACTTGAAAAATTCTTTCAGATACAGGTTAATTTAAAATGCTGGGTCAAGGTTAAAGAGGACTGGCGTAACCGTGAAAATCTTATAAGAACTTTCGGACTTTCAGAGCAATAATTTCCACTTATAAAGTGACGTTCTTCGGATAATATATTATTAATTATTTATGATTAATAAACGGGAGCGTGTTTTTATGAATTTAGATATTGATAAGTGGAATATATTTGAAAAAACGGGAAAAATATCAGATTATCTTGAATACAGGCGAAAGGTTACAAAAACTACAGATGAGAATAATAAATGGGATTGTAATAAGACAGAGAGATGTGGGCGATAATGATAAATATGCCGATATCCTTACGCCAGAAGGAGTAATTGAAGTTTTAATAAAAGGCGTAAAAAAAATTAACAGCAAAACTGGAAGTTCTTCACAGCTTTTTGCATATTCAAAGTTCTGCATAAATGAAAAAGGAGAAAGAAATATCCTTAACAGTGCAGAACCGATACATATTTTTTATGACCTCAGAAACAGTTTGAAAAAAATTGCTCTTGCTTCTTATTTTGCCGATATTATAAAATATTGTGTTACTGATGAAAGACGCAATTCTGAAGTGATGCGTCTTTTTCTTAATACCCTCCATTTTCTTGAAAAAGACCTGAGGACATATGATTTTTTGAAATCACTGTTTGAACTGCGTTTTATATCTGAAATAGGAATGATGCCATATATAATTGCTTGTGCAGGATGTGGAAGCTTTGAACCGGATAAAGTTTATTTTAGTATAAAAAACAGTAATTTTTATTGCAGTGATTGTTTTATGCATTCTCAGAATGATTATATTATAGAGGGAAGTTTATCTTTTTTAAGGGCAGTACGTCATATAGTGCTGTCTGATTTTGAACGTTTGTTTAATTTCAGGGTTTCGGATAATGTTCAGAAAACACTCTCTTATTTTTCGGAAAAATATATTATCCATCACCTTGAACATAAATTTAATACACTTGACTTTTACAAATCAATAGAGGATATGGAATAGTATGAATAAATATTTAAAAACTCTTGAACTTGATAAAATACTTAAAATGCTTTCGGAACAGTGTTCTAATTCTGCAACAAAGGAAATGGCTTTAAATATAAGACCCGACAATGATATTGAAAGAGTAAAATATGAAGCACTTAAAACTTTTCAGGCTCTGAATCTTTCAATACAGTTTGGTACACCACCATTCAGTGATTTTAAAGATGCTGTTTCTCCGGCAAAGCGAGCAAAATCCGGAGCAATAATATCTCTTCGTGACCTTCTTGATATTGAAGGTCTTTTAAAGCAGATTAAGAGTCTCAATGATTGGTATAAGCACTGTGAAAATATAGAGACTGAGTTAAGCTATC
This sequence comes from uncultured Clostridia bacterium, assembly GCA_947175655.1. Taxonomy (GTDB): domain Bacteria; phylum Bacillota; class Clostridia; order Oscillospirales; family Ruminococcaceae; genus Ruminococcus. The sequence goes on from CAMWNQ010000056.1 coordinate 3,802, forward strand.
TTTTTTCAAGACTTCAGCCTAATGATTATCTTCTTGAAAAGCTTGAACGCTCTATATTATCAGATACAGAAATAGCTGATTCTGCAAGTGCTGAACTTTCAGCAATAAGAAGAAAAATAAATCGTGCCGGACTGCATCTTAGAGATACTCTTGATAAAATGATGAAAAATCAGAATATACAGAAATGTCTTCAGGATAATATTGTAACTATCCGTGACGGCAGATATGTACTTCCCGTAAAATCTGAACACAGAGGACAGATAAGCGGACTTATTCATGATACATCTTCAAGCGGTCAGACTATATTTATAGAGCCAATTTCAATTGTTGAGGCTAATAATGATATAAGGATACTTGAGGGAAAAGAACAGGAAGAAATAGAAAGAATCATTACTGAACTCTGTGCTGAATGCGGACAGTATGCGGATATTCTTGAAGAAAACTATAAAATTTGTGCAGAACTCAATCTTTATTTTGCTAAAGCAAACCTTGGTGCAAAGATGAATGCGGTTATGCCAGAAATTACTGATAATGGCATAATAAAACTTAAAAAGGCACGTCATCCGCTTATAGCAAAAAATAAAGCAGTTCCGATAGATATAATATTGGGTGAAAAGTATCAGTCATTAATGATAACAGGGCCTAATACAGGAGGCAAAACAGTTGCACTTAAAACAGCCGGGCTTCTTTCTGCAATGATTATGTGTGGACTTCTTATTCCGGTATCTGACGGAAGCAGTATTTCTGTATTTAAAAAGATTCTTGTTGATATCGGCGACAGTCAAAGCATTGAACAGAATCTTTCAACGTTTTCATCTCACACTAATAAAGTAATAGAAATTCTTGATATTGCGGATTCTTCATCTCTTGTACTGCTTGATGAACTTGGTTCAGGTACAGACCCTGTGGAAGGTGCATCTCTTGCAGTAGCAATAATAGAAAAACTGATGTCAAAAGGTGCTAAGATAATAGTTACTACTCATTATCAGGAATTGAAACTTTTTGCAATTGAAAATCCGGATTCTGAAAATGCGTCCTGTGAATTTGATTTGCAGACTTTAAAGCCTACTTACAGACTTATAGTAGGTTCACCCGGAAAGTCAAATGCTTTTGCAATATCCGAAAGTCTTGGAATGTCCAAATCAATAATAGAGCGTGCCAGAGTTCTTGTGAGTGAAGAAAGCAGTAGGCTTGAAAAAGTAATAGAAAATCTTGAAAAAACAAGGCTGGAACTTGAAAAAGAACGTGATGAGGCAAGAATGCTTAAAGAAGAAGCAAGACAGAATGCTGAAAAAGTCAGAAAAGAACTTGAAGATATTGAATCATCAAAATCCGAAGAACTGGAAAAAGCACGTGTACAGGCTATGAGTATAATTGAATCAACAAAGGCTGAATCAAATGAACTTATAGATGAACTTGAAAAACTTCGAAAAGAAAAAGATAAGCAGTATTTCAGTGAAAATGTTTCAGCAATGAAGACAAGGAGTCGTCAAAGTTTCAATAAAATGTATGATACTGCAAATCCTGTAAACAGACATAATACAGATGATAACTATGTACTCCCGAGAAAATTAAAGAGAGGAGATACAGTATATATTGCTGATTTGGACAGAAACGGTATTATTTCCGGCGAGCCTGACGGGGGAGATTCTGTATATGTTCAGATAGGCGTTATGCGTACTAAGATGAGCATATCAAAACTCAGACTTATTGAACCTAAAAAAGTCAGCAATACAAATAATAATAAAAATAAATCAGCACGAAAAGTCTCCAAAGTGAGCGGTAAATTTGAACGTCGTGGCACTATGGAACTTGATATAAGAGGTTGTGCCTGTGATGAGGGTGTATATCAGGCTGATGCTTTTATTGACCGTGCAGTGCTTTCAAATATTGAAACTGTCACTATAATTCACGGAAAGGGTACAGGTCTTTTGAGAGATGCCATACGCCGACATTTAAAAAATCATAAATCTGTAAGAACTTTCAGAAGTGGAGTATATGGCGAGGGCGAAGATGGTGTAACAATTGTTACATTGAAATAAATCTGAATAAATTAAAATGCCGGATATTAAATAAAAATATCCGGCAAGTTTTTTATATTATATATTATAGATTTATTTCAACAGCATAACCTGCATCAAGACTTTTTTTGCAGTCCAAACAACGTTGATTACTGCTTCCTCTGAATTTTATTTTCCAATCTTTTAATTCTTCAATAAACTTTCCATCAATAAGAATATCAGTAACTTCAAGAAGTTTTCCAAAACCGTTTTTGCTTCTGTTTTCATAGAGATATTCAAAATCATAGCCTGTATATGTTATAATATTCATACCAAGTTTTTTTATTTCAGATGCAAGCTTAGAAAGTTCTTCAGCCTGACAGAAAGGTTCTCCTCCGCTGAAAGTTACACCGTCGAGCAGAGGATTGCTTTTAACTTTGGAAATAATTTCTTCAGATTCAATATATCTGCCACCGTCAAAATCGTGAGTCTGTGGATTATGACAGCCTTTACATCTGTGAGGACAGCCCTGCACAAATACTGTAAATCTGAATCCGGGACCGTCAACGATAGAATCATTGACAGTTCCGGCAATTTTTAAACTCATAAAATTCACCTGTTATAATTATTATATATTATGTTTTACACGGTCATGTACTTCTGCACGTTTTGCATCATTAAAGCGGTCAACAGTGCCAACGAGATAGCCTGTTATTCTTCTGATGCGTTCAAAATGTATGTTGTCTTCATGACGACCGCATTTAGGACAGGTATCACCTATAATTCCAGTATATCCGCATATAGGGTCACGGTCAACAGGATGATTGATTGAGCCGTAGCCTATGCCTGCTTCTTTCATACAGCGTACAACTTTTTCAAAAGCATCGATATTGTCAACAGGGTCGCCGTCGAGTTCTATATAGCTGATGTGACCTGCATTTGTAAGTTCGTGATATGGAGCTTCTATTTGTATCTTGCTGAAAGCATCTATATTATAGTATACAGGAACGTGGAAAGAGTTTGTATAGTATTCACGATCTGTAACTCCTTCTATTATACCATATTTTTTTGCATCGATTTTTATAAATCTTCCTGAAAGACCTTCGGCAGGAGTTGCAAGAAGTGAGAAGTTAAGCTTTGTTTTTTCACACTCTTCATCGAGACGTTTACGCATAGTTTTAACAATTTTAAGTCCAAGCTCTCTTGCTTGTTCATCTTCTCCATGATGTTTACCAATAAGAGCTTTCAATGTTTCAGCAAGACCAATAAATCCTACTGAAAGAGTACCATGTTTAAGAACTTCTTTTATTGCATCATCAGATGAAAGCTTATCAGAATCAAGCCATATGCCCTGACCCATAAGGAACGGAAAGTTTCTTACTTTTTTCTGACACTGGATTTCAAATCTGTGCATAAGCTGTTCAATAGTTAAATCCATCATTTCGTCAAGCATACGGAAGAATGCATCAATATTGTGATTTGCTTTTATAGCCAGTCTTGGGAGATTTATTGAAGTAAAGCTTAAATTTCCTCTGCCAGTAACGATTTCTCTTGAAGTATCATGAACATTTCCTATAACTCTTGTACGACAACCCATATATGCAATTTCTGTATCTGGATTGCCTTCCTGATAATATTTTTTATTGAATGGAGCATCGATAAATGAGAAGTTTGGGAAAAGTCTCTTTGCAGATACTCGGCAGGCAAGCTTGAATAAATCATAGTTAGGGTCTTCTGGATTATAGTTTATACCTTCTTTGATTTTAAATATATGAATCGGGAATATAGGAGTTTCACCATTTCCAAGACCGGCTTCCTGTGCAAGAAGTACGTTTTTAATAACCATTCTGCCTTCCGGAGATGTATCTGTTCCGTAGTTTATTGAACTGAACGGAGTCTGGGCACCCGCACGGCTGTTCATAGTATTGAGGTTATGTATAAGAGCTTCCATAGCCTGATAAGTTGCACGGTCAGTTTCCTTAACAGCATTTTTTATAGCAAATGACTGAATTTTATCTATATTTTCTTCTGTTGTATATTTGAGAAGTAATTCTTTTTCTTTTTTTCCGTAATCATTGTCATTTGCAAGAACTGGTTTCAAATTATATTTTTCTGCTATTTCTTTTGATATGGATTCAGCTATTTCAAATTCTTTATCCATTGAACATATTATATTTATAGCTCTTGCAATATTCTGTGTATATCGTCTTGCATAAGTCTTTTTTATACCTTCAGCCATAGCATAATCAAAAGTAGGAATACTTTGACCTCCGTGCTGGTCGTTCTGATTGGATTGTATAGCAATGCAGGCAAGTGCTGAATAACTTGATATATCATTAGGTTCTCTCAAAAATCCGTGACCTGTTGAGAATCCGTTTTTAAAAAGCTTTTTTAAATCTATCTGAGTACAAGTTGTAGTTAAAGTATAGAAATCAAGGTCGTGAATATGTATATCACCATTTATATGAGCCTTTGCGTGACGGGGGTCAAGAACGTACATCTCATAAAATTCCTTGGCAGATACAGAACCATATTTAAGCATTGTTCCCATAGCAGTATCGCCATCTATATTTGCATTTTCACGTTTCATATCGCTGTCTTTAGCAGGATTAAAAGTGAGTTCTTTGAGTACACCCATAAGATTTGTTTTCATTTCTCTTACACGGGTACGATTATATCTGTAAAGTATATAAGATTTAGCAGTCTGTGCGTGGCCTCTCTCTATAAGAACTTTTTCAACAATATCCTGAATCTCTTCAACAGTTGGAATTTTATCTTTATTATCTTTTTCATAAACTTTGCAAGCCTGTACAGCGGTTTCCATAGCCTCATTGAAATCAGAACCTCCACAGGACTGTGCAGCTCTGAAAATTGCATTTGAAATTTTATCGAGATTAAAAGGTACTGTTCTTTCATCACGCTTTATTATATGTGTAATCATATTATCATATCCTCCCTGAACCACAATATATAGTATCGTTCTAATGCGACTATAATATAGTATAATCTAAAAAATTGAAAATGTCAAGAGAATATCAGATATAAAAAGCACAGAAAGTTATTAACAATTTTGTATATATTATACAAATAAAATGTTTTTTAATCTTTTAACATTAAAAAACCACGATATAATGAAAGAAAATGATGATAAAAAACAAGTTTTTTCGGTATACGTCCCGTATAAAAAAATAATTAACACCACCGCTATATGTAGTGGTGGCGTTAAGGAGGTTACTGAGCTGTATGTGTAAGGATATATTCATAAATTGCGGAATATGCTTTAGATGACAGGGAATCCTCATCGGTTGAATAGTAATTCTCTTCTAGTGTTCCTGTATTATTTTTTAATATCGTATTTGTATCTATGCAATAAACCGAGTGACTGTCAGCAAGCTGAATAAGTCGTGAATTATATTCATTTATTTTTTCATTACTGAGGGTTTCACTATCTGTATAAACAGGAGGGAGTTGCATAATATAAATTTTTGTATGCGGAAGAGTAGCTGTAAGATTTGAAATAAGTGTATCATAGCTGTTAATCATATCATCAACAGACGATTCATCTATATCAGAACCGAGCATTATATATAAAGCTTCAGGATTTATAATCTGGACATTCTGATAAGCAGTAATAGTGCCGTATACTGATTCAACTTTGTTTTCGTTTATGTTTACTGCATTGATATTTTCATTTCCAAGGATATTTTTTATTGAGGTATTGAATTTTATATTAAGCAGAGATGAGTCTGTCAGAATCCAAGCTTTATCAAAATAAGAGTCATCAGCTCTTTCCGATTCTGGTACAGGATTTATTATAAGTGTTGAAGAATCCGGCGTTGAAATATCCGGAACAGATTCCGAATTATCAATATTGTTGTTATCATCTGGTATAATATCACTTTCACTTATTGAAGAGGATTCGGAATCAAAATTCAAAAGGCTGTTATCAAGGTTGACAGCAATCATATATAATACAAAGCATATCGCAAAAGAAATTCCGAATATTATAACCATAACCCAAAAATTAAATTTTATAAAAGGTTTATTTCTTTTTGTATCGGAAACTCTGTGAACAGTTCTTTTTTTAGACATATATCAATACTCCGTTT
>CAMWNQ010000057.1 GCA_947175655.1 uncultured Clostridia bacterium
CCAAAAAAGTATGCTATAATATTATAAAGTCATATAATTATTATAAATCAAGAAAGGAACTGTTAAAAATGGAAAACAAAAAAGGCTTTTCGATACTTAAATTTTTCGTAATTCTGGCATGTATAATATTTATAGCATTGTCACTATGTGTAAATATACTGTTCAATAAAAACAATATCCCGAATATTTTAGGATATTATGTATATGTTCTGAACAATCAGGATATGGGAGTATTACTTCCTGAAGAAACTGCTATTATCGCAAAAGATGCTAAAAATCTTAATATAAACCAAGGCGATATTGTTCTTTGTCATCTTCAGAACAGTGAAAATATATTAATCCGCACTATTTATAAAAAAGGTACTGATGAGGTAACAGGTTCTGAAAACTATTATTTATCAACTGCAAATGCTCAGGATGATAATTCTGTAACTGACGCAATACCAAAAGAAAATATAGTTGCACTTTGTACAGGCTACCCACAGAATATATCTCTTGGTCGCTGGATTAACTTCACTTTAAATATAAAGGGTATTGCCTTACAACTTATATTGCCAAGTGTTCTGCTTGTAATATTTCTTATTGCCAAAATAGCATCTTCCAAGGATAGTGATGAAGATGATGTATTCGGAAATGAATTTGAAGAAGATGAGCCTAAGCCATCTGATGAAAAATCAAAAGAAATTAAAGAATCCCCTTTATTTGTAGACCCTACACCTGAAGATTATACAACAAATGAACTTGAACGCAAAAAGCAGTCTATTGCTGAACATTTCAGTCATAAAGAAGTAAATCCAAACTCTCCTTATCAGAAAGAAAAGGAAAGAACAATGCAGTTCAAGGCACTAAAAGCTGCTGAAAAAGCTCCAGAAGCTACACCAAAAACTAAATCAACCACAAAAGAACAGTTTGATGTTACAGGAATGTTTGCAGCACAGAGACAAAATAACCCGACAATTAATAATAATAATAATAATAATAACGATAATAGTTTAATGGCCGCTGCAATCCGTGAAGAAATGCAAAAACGTACTGCTGAAGCAGAAGAAAAGGCCAAAAGAGAAACTGCTAAAAAGATTTCTGCTCCAGAAAGAACAGTCCAAGCTCCAAAAGCACCAGATTCCAATATGACAAAAAAACCTTCAAGATATTCGGATATTGATGAACTTATCAATAAATCAAATTCAACAGCAAGAAAAAAAGATATATCTTCAGCATCTGTTGATGACCTTCTTCAGATGATTGAAAATCAGAAAAAGAAACTTTAAAATAATACTTCAATCAGCAGGCGGTCATGTAATTAAATATGACCGCCAATAAATTTATATGGGAGAAAAAATCTTGAAAAACAGTATTAAAAAAAACTTATTCAATGCCGGAAAAATTTCAGCAGGTTGTGTCATATCAATAATAATATGTACCCTTCTAAATCTTAAATACAGTATGTCTGCCGGATTACTGACTGTTTTAAGTATACAGGATACAAAAAGAGAAACCCTGAATACAGCACTTAAAAGACTTTATGCTTTTTTCTGTGCATTTACAATATCTATAATATGTTTTAATCTTCTGGGATATACTGCCCTGTCATTCGGAATTTATCTTTTTATATTTGTAAATATATGCATAATATTTGACTGGAAAAGTGCAACAGTTCCAATATCAGTTCTTGTTACTCATCTTATATCAGAACAGAATACAGAAATATTATTAATAGCAAATGAGTTTATGCTTTTTTTGGTGGGTGTGGGAACAGGTATGATAATAAATCTGCACCTTAAAAATAATGAAAAAAAAATGGCAGAATGCCGTATAAAACTGGACAATGAAATCAAAAATATACTTGAAAGAATGTCTGGAAGAATTCTGACTGATGATAAATCAGATTATAATGCTGAATGTTTCAGACGTATTGATTCTCTTATGTTTGAGGCTCAGAAAACTGCCCGTGAAAACAGAGACAATATTTTAAGATATGATAAACATTATGATATACAGTATCTTAAAATGAGAAAAAAACAATGTATTACATTATATGAAATGTATAAAAGCGTATTACAGATAAATACTGTACCAGAACAGGCAAAAATAATATCTGACTTTCTTTTAAAGATTTCTGCTGAATATGATGAAAAAAATGATGTAAAAAATCTTATTCAAGAACTTTCTGTTATATTTAATAAAATGAAAGAGCAACCAATGCCAAAGGAACGTTCAGAATTTGAAAGCCGTGCCGTGCTTTACTTTTTTATGATTCAAATGAGAAAATTTCTTTTATTAAAATACAAATTTATTACTGAAACAAATCTGAACATTGTTAGAAATCAAAAAATTTAACGGTAATATTGCGAAAATTTAATGATAATGTTGATTTTTTATCATATATATGTTATAATGAAGATATTCTAAATATGAATTTAAATTTATCTAAAATTATTTAAAAGGAGAAAATATAATGTGTGGTATAGTTGGATATGTAGGTTACAGAAATTGTGCTGATGTTCTTATTGACGCACTTTCAAAACTTGAATACAGAGGATATGATTCTGCTGGAATTGCTGTATTTGAAAATGAAGAAATAAAAGTTGCAAAATCACAGGGAAGATTAAAAGACCTTTCTGAAAAAATGTTAAAAGAGGGAAAGCCTTCTGGAACTGCTGGAATAGGTCATACAAGATGGGCTACTCACGGTGAACCTTCCGATAAAAATTCACACCCTCATGAAGGTGGACGTGTAACAATAGTACATAATGGTATTATTGAAAATTATAAGAATTTAAAAGACTTTCTTATAAAAGAAGGCAGATGTTTCAAAAGTGATACCGATACAGAAGTAGTTGCACAGCTTCTTGATTATTACTATGAAGGTAATCCCGTATCAACAATATCAAGAGTTATAACAGAAGTTGAAGGGTCTTATGCACTTGGAATAGTATTTGCTGATTTTCCTGATACTGTTTTTGCTGTAAGAAAAGAAAGTCCTCTTATTGTAGGCGTAGGAGAAAACGAAAGCTTTATTGCTTCTGATGTACCGGCTATCCTCAAATATACAAGAAACTACTATCTGCTTGAACACAATGAAATTGCTGTTTTAAGTAAAAATAAAGCTTGTATATATGATCTCCACTATAACAAAATTGAAAAAGAAATGCAGGTTGCTGACTGGGATATGGATTCTGCTGAAAAAGGCGGATATGAACATTTTATGCTCAAAGAAATCTTTGAACAACCTAATGCAATCAAAACCACAATTACACCAAGAATCTCTGACGGTCTTCCGAATCTTGAAGAATGTGGAATAACTCCTGAAACACTCAATAAATTCAAGCAGATTTTTATTGTTGCCTGCGGTACTGCAATGCACGCCGGAATGGTCGGAAAATATGTAATAGAAAAGCTTGCAAGAATTCCGGTTATTGTTGATATAGCATCAGAATTCAGATACAGAGAACCTATAGTTACAAAAGATGACCTTGTAATAATAATATCACAGTCCGGAGAAACTGCTGACAGCCGTGCAGCTCTTGAACTTTCCAAAAAATTAGGTGCAAAGACTCTTGCAATAGTAAATGTAAAAGGCAGTACAATAGCAAGAGAAGCTGATATGCTTATATATACACATGCAGGTCCTGAAATAGCTGTAGCATCAACAAAAGCATATATGGTACAAATCGCTGTTATGTATCTGCTTGCTTTTGAAATAGCACTTGCAAAAAATAAAATAACAACTGAAGAATGCAAAAAACTTATTGTTATGCTTCAGGATATTCCTGAAACTATTCAAGGAATGCTTAAAAACATAGAAGAAACACAGTATATAGCATCAGGTCTTATAAATGCAGATAGCCTTCTTTATATAGGAAGAGGTCTTGATTATGCATTAAGTATGGAAGGCTCTTTAAAACTTAAAGAAGTATCATATATTCATTCTGAGTCATATGCAGCAGGTGAATTAAAGCACGGTACAATATCACTTATAAGCGAAGGTATGCCAGTAATTGCAGTTGCAACACAAACTGACCTTTTTGATAAAACTATAAGCAACATCAAAGAAGTAAAAGCAAGAGGTGCTAAAGTGGTTCTCATATGCAGAGATAATTATGAACCGGAAGAAGGTCTTGCTGATTGCTGCTTCAAGCTTCCGAACGTTGATAATATTATAATGCCTATGGTGGCAGTAGTTCCGCTCCAGCTTATAGCTTATTATACTGCGGTATTAAGGGGAAATGATGTTGATAAGCCAAGAAATCTTGCAAAATCCGTAACAGTAGAATAATAAAAAATCAGGAGTTAAAAAAAATGAATTTCAAAAAAACTATTTCATTTGTTACAGGTATTATGACTGCTTTTTTATGTGTATCATCACTTCCAGCAGTCTGTGAAAGCAAAATAATAATATCAGATGAATATGATTTTTCATACTCTGTAAACAATGATGGCAATATATGTCTTGAAAAGTATACAGGAGAAGATGAAGAAGTTATAATACCAGATGAAATTGATGGAAAACCTGTAATAAAATTAAATGAAGTTTTCCTTGATACAAATGTCTCGTCGATAACACTTAATAAAAGCATTGAAAGTATTAATGCAAATGCTTTTTTAGATTGTTATTCCCTTAAAGAAATAAACGTTCCGGACAGCAATTCACATTTTCAGTCAGATGAAGGTGTATTATTTACAGAAGATATGAAAATTCTTTTGTGTTATCCATCTGCAAAAAGTGGTGATTCATATGAAATTCCGGAAGGTGTTACTGATATAAATGTTGCTTCCATATATTCCACACAATTAAAACATATAAAATTCCCGTCTACTCTCAGTTATATTGACCGTCACGGAATTTCATATAATGAAAAGCTTGAAGATGTAGATTTAAGTAACACTGTTATTACAGGTATGGGAGATATGGCATTTGCCGGAAATGTTGCTCTTAAAGAAGTAAAGTTTCCAGATAATTTATATGAAATAGGCGGAGGTGCTTTTGCAGCATGTAAATCACTTAAAGAAATTACTTTTCCTCCATATCTTTCAATAATAGGACAAAACGCATTCGCCGGAACTGGTCTTACAGAAATAACTATACCGGAGTCCGTAAGTGAAATAGGATACTCAGCTTTCGGATATGACGAAAATCTTGAACCTATTGATTCATTCATAATAAGAGGTGTTACAGGTTCAGTTGCACAGTCATATGCAACTGAAAGTGATGAAGAATATGGATATGCAAATAACTTTACATTCATATCAACTGACGGTGCAGAATATGAACAACTTGACGGAATACCTTACGGTGATTTTGAGTATGCAGAAAAAAACGGTGAAGCTTATATAACATCTTGCAATGATAAGCTTTCAGAAGTTGAAATTCCAGCTGAAATAAATGGTCTTCCTGTTACTGTAATATATGGTATGGCATTTTATCAGTCAGAAGCTGAAACTGTAAAACTCCCTGATACTCTCAAACGTATTGAAATTATGGCGTTTGCAGAATGTGACTTTATCACAAATATTGATATACCTGAAGGCACTGAAGAAATAATGGCACAGGCATTTTATCAATGTGATGCTCTTAAATCAGTCAATATACCATCTACCTGTACTGAAATTGGAAGCAACGCTTTTGCAGGCTGTAGTAAACTTTCTGAAATAAATATAGCAGAGGGTAATTCTACATATAAATCAGTGGAAGGTGTATTATTTAATGCTGATGCAACAGAATTAATAAAATATCCAGACGGAAAAGCTGATTCATATAAAATTCCGGCAAATGTTATTTCTGTTGCTGATTATGCTTTCAGCGAAAATGAAAATATTGTAAATATAGATCTGAATAATGTTGAATCTATAGGAACTGATTCATTTTCATTTTGTAAAAACCTCAAAACAGTAAAGATGAATGATAAATTAAAGAAAATTGGACTTTATGCATTTTATGAATGTGAAGTTCTTGAAAAAGTAAAACTCTCATCAGCCATTGAGGAAATAGAAGCTTATGCATTTTATCAGTGTCCAAGTCTGAAATCAATCCGAATCGGAAATAATATAACTAAAATAGACAATCTGGCTTTTGGATATACTTATAATGAAAATGACGGCACAGATGTAAAAATTGATGATTTTAAAATTTATGCTGATAAGGATTCAGGTGGTGCAATGTATGCAGAAACCGCTGAACTTGAATGCATATCTGGTACTATCCTGCTCGGAAATATTAATATTGACAAAATTTTTCTGATAGTTATGGTATGCATAGCCGGCGTGGTTATTATTTCGGCTACAGCAGTTTTAATTATAAAGTCAAAGAAAAAGAAAGAATAATTTGTTAGGAAAGGTAATTTTTATATGAAGCTGAAAAAAATTATAAGTGCTGTAATCTCCGCCGTTATAATGACTTCTTTTGTATCTGTTCCGGTATTTGCAGAAGTTACTGTTGAAAATGAAAATCAGTTTACAGACAGCATTGTATTATATGAAAAAGTAAAAAATGGTGTCAAAGTAGTAAAATGCGATTCATCAATAAAGGAACTCAAAATACAAAGCAAAGCCAATGGATATGATGTCATAGAAATAGATGAAAAGGCATTCAGTGACAATAAATCACTTCAATCAGTAAGTATACCAAATTCTGTAAAAACTATAGGAAAATATGCTTTCAGCAACTGTTCTTCTTTAGAAAGTGTTGAACTTCCAAACAACATAACAGAAATTCCGGAAGGTATCTTTGTAAACTGCCAGTATCTTACTGATGTTGAAATTCCGGACAGTGTAACTGTAGTAGGTATGGGTGCTTTTATGAATTGTTTTTCTCTAAGTGAACTTGACCTTCCAGACAGTATAATCAGTCTTGAAGATTATGCATTAAATAACTGCTATAGTATAAAATCGCTTGAACTTCCGGCAAATCTTGAAAATATAGGACCTCTTGCTCTTGGCGGACTTTACAGTCTTACTGAATTAAAAATAGATTCAAGAAACGACAGCTTTAAAATTCAAGATGATATTCTTTATGATTCTGATATGAAAACTCTTTATCTTTCTACAAATATACAGATGACTGGTTCTGTTTCAATTCCCGACAGCGTCACATCAATAGAAGGATATGCTTTTTCCGGCTGTTCTGATATTACAGAGGTTACAATTCCAGCAAGTGTACTCCAGATTGGTGATGATGCATTCAGCTACTGTACATCTCTTAAAAATATAAATTTCAGTGAAGGTTTGGAAAGTATTGGAAATTATGCGTTTCAGTATGACAGCTCTATTGAAAGTGTTTCTCTTCCTACAACATTAAAAAAAATAGGAGTAGGAGCATTCGCAAATAATACCTCATTATCTTCTGCAATAATACCAGAGGGCGTTAATACTATTGGTTCTGCTTCGTTTTTTAATTGTACCTCTCTTAATAAAATAAGTCTTCCGAGTACAATACAAACTATAGGAGAATATGCACTCGGATATATTGCTAATTCCGATTCATCAGATGCTGTATTAAAATCCGATTTCACTATGAGTATTTTTTCCAATACTCCGGCAAAGGATTATGTAAAAGCAAATAATATAAATTATGACAGTGTTGATTTTAATTTAAAATCAGTAATATTTATTGTATTGTGTGCTGTAATTATAATCATTGTAATAGCGTTTGCAATAAGAATTATGAAAAAAAGCAAGCCGGCAGAAATACCTGAAAAAGATAATCCCGATGACGGATATAAAAGCATTATTGATGATTCAGATGATTTAGAAAACTAAAAACATAATAAAAACAGGAGGAAAAATTCCCTCCTGTTTTATTTACTGAGATTTATCTCTCTTATCTTCTTACGGACTTTCAATACTTCTGATGGTGATACTGAAAGCTCATCAATTCCCATTTTTAAGAATGTTTCTGTAAGTGATGTATCAGCTCCTAATTCTCCGCATATACCTGCCCATATTCCATTATTATGTGCATTTTCTATTACATATTTTATTAATCTAAGCAAAGCAGGGTGATGATCATCATAAAAATCATCTATCTTTGAATTCTGACGGTCAACTGCAAGCAGATATTGTGTCAAATCATTAGTGCCTATACTGAAAAAATCAACTTCCTTTGCAAGAACATCACTTATAATTGCAGATGCCGGAGTCTCTATCATTATACCTTGCGGAATATCTGTAAATTTTTGTTGCTCTGCATTAAGTTCATTTTTTACTTCCTGAACAATTTCTTTTATTTTACTTATCTCCGAAACTGATGTTATCATAGGATACATAACACTTATATTTCCGAAAACACTAGCCCTAAATATAGCTTTTAACTGAGTTTTAAAAATATTTGGTTGTTTAATACATATTCTTATAGCTCTGTATCCCATTGCCGGATTTTCTTCTTTTTCAAGATTAAAATAATCTGCTTGTTTATCCGCACCTATATCAAGAGTACGTATAATTACTTTTTTTCCTGCCATTGTTTCAGCAACTTGTCTGTAAATTCTGAACTGTTCTTCTTCAGAGGGAAATTCATCTCTTTCAAGATATATAAATTCTGAACGAAATAGTCCTATACCCTCCGCATCATTCATAAATACAGATGCCAAATCCCTGACATTTCCTATATTTGCATAAAGATTTATTTTTTTACCGTCAAGTGTGATATTTTCTTTTCCTTTCAGATTAAAAAGAAGTTCTTGTTTTTCTTTATCCTCACGCTGTTTTTTTCTCATTTCTTCAAGTATATCATCTGTAGGTTCAAGATATAATTTCCCTGTAAATCCATCTACAATTGCAAATTTTCCATCAAGGGAATCTGTTATATTAATATTACAGCCTATTATTGATGGTATATTCATAGATTTAGCAAGTATAGCCGTATGTGAATTTGACGAACCTCCTGATGTCACAAAAGATAATACCCTATCTTTGTCAAGCTGTACAGTTTGACTCGGTGCAAGGTCATAGGCAAGTATTATTGAGGGTTCATCAGATTTATTTTCTTCCTTGACAGATTCATTCATAGCATTGATAATTCTTTCGGATATATCCTTGACATCTGCTGAACGTGCTTTCATATATTCATCATCCATTCTGGAAAACATATCTGAAAAATTATCACTGGTAACTAATACGGCATATTCGGCATTGACAGACTGCGTTTTTATTATATTTTCAACTGATTCAACATAATCCTCATCATCAAGCATCATCTGATGTATTTCAAATATGGAAGCATTTGTCTCTCCGATTTCTTTCAATGCCTTTTCATATAATTTTCTAAGTTCTTCTGATGCCCTATTTTTAGCATTTCTGAATCTTGTTATTTCTTTCTCTATATCATCAATGTGCATCCTTTTTACAGTGCTGTTATTATTAAAAATAACATTAAGCTTTCCTATTGATATCCCACCGCATACACCTTTTCCGCTAAAAATTTTCATAAAAATTCTATCCTTTTAATATTTAAAGATTATTTTCAAAAAAATTTTTAAGTTCAGCTATTGCCTCGTCTTCATCACTTCCATCAGCTTTAACTGTTACAGAAGAATTATGTTTTACTCCAAGTCCCATAACAGCAAAAAGTTTTTTTGCATCTGCCGATTTTTCATTGCATATAAGCTTTACTGAAGATTTAAATTTTCC
Source organism: uncultured Clostridia bacterium (assembly GCA_947175655.1). Lineage (GTDB taxonomy): Bacteria > Bacillota > Clostridia > Oscillospirales > Ruminococcaceae > Ruminococcus. Next base: position 9,625 of record CAMWNQ010000057.1, read on the forward strand.
TGCTGTCTTTACTAATAAACCGGCTGGTCTGGCGTGAATTCCAAGAGAATCTTTTATAATATAATCAAATTGTTTCATAATAATAATCCTTTCTGATTTCAATTTTCTAATATTATATGATAAAACATAGAAAATAATCAGAAATATAAAAATTTTCAATCTAGATTTTATGTTATTCGGTTTATATATTTTTATTTTTAATAAATTTGTAATTATAATTATAAAACATTTTTATGTCATATGCATATTCAAC
>CAMWNQ010000058.1 GCA_947175655.1 uncultured Clostridia bacterium
CTTTTCAGCCTGCCCCATAATACAGATTAAAATTACTTCATCATACTTGCAACTTCATCAGCAAAGTTGTCTTCTTTCTTTTCGATACCTTCGCCACATTCATAACGAATAACATCTACAACGCTGATTGTACCGCCAAGCTTCTTAGCTTCTTCATTAACATATGCAGTAACTGAAAGCTTGTCGTCCTTAACATAAGCCTGTTCGAGAAGGCAATTTTCAGAATAATACTTGTTAACTTTACCTTCAACAATCATAGCTCTTACTTTTTCAGGCTTCTTAGCATTCTTAGGGTCTTCAGCAACCTGAGCAGTAACGATTTCTCTTTCCTTTTCAATTATATCAGCAGGAACATCTTCACGTCTGATATAAGCAGGGTTGAGAGCAGCAGACTGCATAGCAACGTTTTTACCTACAGTCAACACTTCATCGGATTCAATATTTGTATCGAGAGTTACAAGAACACCGATGCTTCCGCCGTTATGAACATAAGATGCAATAGCTGAACCTTCAACTCTTGTAAAACGACGGATAACGATATTTTCTCTTATTTTCATACCAGCGAGTTCTGTAAGAACTTCATCAACTGTTGATGTACCGCCACTGATAGTAGAAGCCTTGAGAGCATCAACATCGGCTGGATTTGATTCTATGATAGTATTTGCTACAGCTGAAACGAATGACTTGAAATCATCTGTATTTGCAGCAAAGTCAGTTTCTGTATTAACTTCGAGAAGAACACCTACATTGCCTTTAACAACTGTTGCAACGATACCTTCAGCAGCAGCACGTCCGCTCTTCTTAGCCTGTGTTGCAAGACCTTTTTCTCTGAGGAGTTCGATAGCCTTGTCCATATCTCCATCAGCTTCAACAAGAGCTTTTTTACAGTCCATCATACCTACACCTGTAGCTGTCATAAGCTCTTTTATTTCTTTAACGGATACTTTTCCCATTGGTAATACCTCCTGTAATTATTTTATGCAAAAATTCTGAATTCAACAGAATTTATATTATTCAGCAGTTTCTTCTGAAACTTCTTCAACAGCCTGTTCAGCATCAGTAGATTCAGCATTGCCGTCTCCACCCTGTCTGCCTTCGATGATAGCATTTGCAATAGTACCAGCAATAAGCTTTACAGCTCTGATAGCATCATCATTGCCAGGAATTACATAGTCAACTTCATCAGGGTCGCAGTTTGTATCAACTATTGCAACAATAGGGATGTTGAGTTTCTTAGCTTCAGCAACAGCGATTTTTTCCTTGCGTGGGTCAACGATGAATAAAGCACCAGGAAGCTTGTTCATAGTCTTGATACCGCCGAGGAACTTTTCAAGCTTTTCGATTTCGAGATTAAGCTTTACAACTTCTTTCTTAGGAAGAAGGTCAAAAGTACCGTCTTCAGCCATAGTGTGAAGCTGTTCAAGTCTTTTGATTCTTGTCTGGATTGTTTTGAAGTTTGTCATCATACCGCCGAGCCATCTAGCGTTTACATAGTGAGCACCTGCACGCATAGCTTCTTCCTTAACAGAATCGCCAGCCTGCTTCTTAGTACCTACGAAAAGAACTTCTTCGCCATTAGCAGAAAGTTCACGGATAAACATATAAGCTTCTTCGAGTTTCTTTACAGTTTTCTGAAGATCGATAATATAGATACCGTTTCTTTCAGTAAAAATGTAAGGTGCCATTTTTGGATTCCATCTTCTTGTCTGGTGACCGAAGTGTACACCAGCTTCAAGAAGCTGTTTCATTGATACTACTCCCATTGTGTAGTCCTCCTTATTGGTTTTAAAAATATATTTTCCTCCGCCCGACTTAACTTGTAAGCGACTTATCAGTTATTCTAATCAAAGTTCAATTAATCTGATTATAAAAACTAGAAAGCACCGAGCCACAAAAGTACAAGCGTGCGAATTGCCTTATTATTATATCATGTTTACAGAAATAATGCAAGAGGATAATGGAAAATTATCCAAATAAATTTTTGAAGAATATATATTTGTTTTTTGTGCGTTTTTTACAGTTTTGATTTGAATTCAGCTTATCTGTTCCTGAAATTAAAATAACATCATCTCCAATAACTTCTATTCTATTACAGGGAATTATAATATCATGCTCTTTACCGAATAGACCAAAAAAACGCTCTCTGCCAAGAATGATAAGAGCAATTGTTTCTGATGTTTCAAGATTTATTTCTGCATCATCAATAAAGCCGAGACGTTCTCCGCTTTGAATATCTATGACTTCTTTTCGTTTAAGAGATTCAAGGCTATAAATCAAGAAAACCGCCCCCGTTTGAATTATATGTCATTCGGGAGCGGAATATTATTTATTTTTTCTTTTTGGAATTCTTTGAATTACCTGATTTCTTTGAAAGAATTGTTACAGCAATAATCGCAATTAAAGCTAAAGCGACAACAATTCCTATTGCTACAAACGGGAATCTGTCGCCTGTAGCAGGAAGAGCTTCAGACAGAAACATCATAATGCTGCTGACAAGCATAATAGTTAAACTAATCATTTTATCATCTCCTGAAATTTAAAATCTAAAATCTCTCTGACCTTTGTGTATATTTTTTATATATTCCTCCGCAAGCATTTTTACTTTTGGATTGGAAATATTTTCAATCTCTTTTTCTATAAGGACATTGCCAAGATTTCGGGTGTCTTTCGAGGCATAGTCTTCAAGATATTCTTTAAGTGTCATCAAAGCATTCGGAAGACAGCAGTTTGAAATCTGTCCTGATTTGCAGAGTGACATAAATCTGTCGCCGGTTCTTCCTTCACGGTAGCAGGCAGTACAGAATGATGGTATATGATTATTTTTCATAAGCCAGTTGACTACTTCATCAAGAGTGCGGTTATCTGAAACATCAAACTGTGAAGAATTTTCGTCATCGGATTCAGGTTCTGCATATCCTCCGACACTTGTACGAGAACCTCCGCTTATCTGTGATATTCCGAGTTCAAGCACACGCTCACGGCATTTTGCACTTTCTCTTGTTGAAATTATCATACCTGTATAAGGTACAGCTATTCTTATTACAGAAATTATCTTTGCAAATGTATCATCATCAATTCCCTGAGTAAAATCATCAGGGTTTATATCATCAGCACGTTTTATTCTTGGAACTGAAATTGTATGAGGGCCAACCCCGTGTACAGCTTCAAGATGTTCAGCATGCATAAGAATGCCGGCTAGCTCAAACTGATGATTTTCTAGTCCGAACAGAACACCCAAACCAACATCATCAATACCACCCTCCATAGCTCTGTCCATAGCCTCTGTGTGATAAGCATAATTATGTTTAGGGCCAGTAGGGTGAAGAGTTTCATAGCTTTCTTTGTTGTATGTTTCTTGGAATAATATATATGTACCTATTCCGGCATCTTTAAGTTTACGGTAATTTTCAACGGTTGTAGCAGCTATATTTACATTTACACGTCTTATAGCACCGTTTTTATGTTTTATCGAATATATAGTTTTGATTGATTCAAGAATATACTCAATAGGATTATTTATATTGTCCTCACCGGATTCTATAGCCAGTCGTTTATGACCCATATCCTGTAGAGCGATTACTTCTTTTATGATTTCTTCTTGTGAAAGTTTTTTTCTGGTTATATGCTTGTTCTGACAGTGATACGGACAGTATGTACAGCCATTGACACAATAATTTGAGAGATAAAGAGGAGCAAACATAACTATACGGTTGCCATAAAAATCAAGTTTTATCTGTTTTGCAAGGGCATATATTTCCTCATTTATTTCGGAAATATCACAGTTAAAAAGCAAAAGAGCTTCACGATGAGAAAGACCTTTTTTTAATCTTGCCTTTTCCATAACAGAATTTAAAAGTTCTCTGTTATGACGATTTCTTTGAGCATAGTCAAGAGTTTCCATTATTTCATAATAATCGATGAATTCTTCGGCTTTCATAGATTTTACATTATACATTTTGCCATTACTTCCTTAACTTTAATAACTTTCATAATCTATTATAACGCTGATATTTAATTTTGTCAATAAACTTTTTCATAAACATCATAGAAATTAATTTTATTTATGCAATAAAATCATAGACTCGCTTATTAAAATCTTTTGCTTCTTCATAGGCGGAATGACCCAGATTTTTATACATATATATACTGCATTTCAATTTATCTGCAATTTCTTCAGATGCATATCCCGATACAATATTGTCCATACTTCCACCAAGAACAAGCACAGGACATTTTATTTCATCAAGTCTGTCATATATATTGCAGGTCAGACATGCTTTTGCCATTATGATAAAACGCTCTGTATCTTTTTGCTTTACAAACACAGAAAGAACCGAAAACAGCCATTTATATTTCTTAACATATTTTTTCGAATACATATTTTTAAACATATCTTTTGCAATATCTCTGAATCTTTGTCTTTCTGCTATATCAACCCAATCAGCAATTACTTTTTTTACAGTTTCATTTGTATGTGACAGTGTTACTCCGAGAACAAGTTTACTTACGAGTTCAGGATGATTGACAGCTAAATATTGAGCAATCATTCCACCTTGTGATACTCCAAATACTGATGCTGATTCCAGTTTTAGTTTCTTCATTGCAAAAGCAATATCAAGAGCCATATTTTCAACATTATAGCTTGCAGGAATATTATTTTTACGGTCGAAGCAATATACTTTGAAATCTTTAGCAAAAATTCGATACATATAAGCCAACATAATTGATGAACCTTTGACTCCCCTGAGACTTAATCCGGGAATCAATATCAAAGGTTTACTACCTTTTCCGAAAGTAATATAATCCATATATGAATCGTCAATTTTAAGCATACATTCTTTGGCATTGTAAAACATAAAAAAGTCCTCCTAAGCAAACTGATTGTGTGATTAATATTTTGATTAATTATATCAGCTATTATACAAAATGTCAAGAAAATAAACATTTTTTGTATAATAATACTTTTTGATAATAATAATATAGATGGAGGTGATTTAATTGAAAGTATCTTCATCAGAAAAGCGTATTATATCAGTAGGGGCAGTCATTGAAGTTCTTTTTGCAATAGTAATATTCAGATTTTTTGGACTATCATCAAATACACAGTATCAGAAAACTGCATCTGAAAGATATATGTCATCAATAGAAGTAAGCGGAAGTGATGGAATGATATATGATACAAATATGGAACTTCTTGTAAATGAAGATTTTAAATATGTATGTGTTGGAATACCATCGAAGTCTGATAAAAAAGTGATGTATGAAAATGCAGAGAATGCTGATGAAATTATTGATGGGTTAAAATCAAATATACCATTTACATTTGAATCAAAGGAATATATTCCCGCAGATAAAAATGTATACTCTTTTCGTGTTCCTGAAAGATATTCAGTTAATCAGACCGCACAGCATCTTATAGGATATACTTCACAGGGAGAAGGCGTATCCGGCATAGAATATGCATATAATAATTTGCTAAGGGAAAATGGAGTCAATAAAATAAATTATATGACTGACGGTTTTGGTTATATGCTTGGAGGCGAGAATCTGGAAGTTATAAGAAATCCAGTCAATGTAAAAGGAATAGTTACAACTATTGATAAAAATATACAGAAAATATGCGAAGATGCCGGCAGTGATATAGAATGCGGTGCTATAGTGGTAACAGAAGTCTCAACGGGCAATATTATGGCAATGGCAAGCTTTCCGACATATTCTGTATATACTCTTGAGGATGATATAAAAAATGAAAATTCTCCGATGATAAACCGTACACTTTATTCATATAGTGTAGGTTCAATATTCAAACTTGTAACTGCATTTGAAGCAATTTCATCAGGATTTGAAGACTTTCAGTATAATTGTACAGGAAGCATAGATATTGACGGCAGAATTTACAGATGTCATAATCACAGCGGTCACGGAATTCAGAATCTTGAACAAGCAATGATAAATTCCTGTAATACCTATTTTATTGAATTAAGCAGAAAATTTGATATATCTTCATTTCGTGAAAAAGCTTTTACATTGGGATTCGGAAGAGAAATGTCGCTTGCATCAGGAATAATAGGTTCTGACGGAGTTCTGCCTACTGAAAAAGACTTATCTCTTTCAGGAGAACTTGCAAATTTTTCATTTGGACAAGGCAAGCTTACTGCAACACCTCTTCAGATTTCTCAGATGACTTGTGCAATTGCCAATTATGGAAATATGCCAGTACTCAGGGTTATAAAGGGATATACTTCTGACAGGATAAGCATTCAGAATGAAAAAAAAGTGCAGTATGCATATACTATGGACAGAGAAACAGCATTTAAACTTCAATATCTTATGTTCTCTGCTGTAAATAAAAATGAAAATTCTAATGCAAAACCTCGTAATACTTCTGTTGGTGCAAAGACATCAACAGCCCAGACAGATTGCTTTGATGAAGACGGAAATGAAATTTATAATTCTTGGATTACAGGTTATTTTCCTGCTGACAAGCCACAATATGCAGTAACCGTTCTTATAGAAAATGGCGGATATGGAAATGATTCTGCCGCACCTGTATTTCGTGAAATTGTAGAAAAAACGGCTGATTATATAAAATCTTCTGATAAATAAGAGAATCATTGATATAAGCAGTGAAAATTTTCAAAAAATTATTGACTTTTTTCCTAAATCTGTTATAATTATAATTAATCAGGCAATTATGTCGCACTGAGAGCATATATTTATGTTTTCAGATTTGGGTACACCACAAAAGCCTTTGTCCCATTTGGCGACTGGGCTTTTTTTCTGTTATTCAGAATTCATATTTTTATTAAAAATTAAAAAGGAGCGTTTTTTACAATGCAGTGGACAGGTCTTAATGAATTGAGAGAAAAATATCTCTCATTTTTTGAAAGCAAAAATCATACAAGAATGGAAAGTGCATCACTTATACCTCAGGGAGATAAAAGTCTTCTTCTAATAAATTCAGGTATGGCACCTTTAAAAAAATTTTTTCTCGGACAGGCAGTTCCTCCTAATAAGAGAGTTACAACTTGTCAGAAATGCATAAGAACACCTGATATTGAACGTGTTGGAAAAACAGCACGTCACGGTACTTATTTTGAAATGCTCGGTAATTTTTCATTTGGGGATTATTTTAAAACCGAGGCTATAAAATGGGCTTGGGAGTTCCTTACAAAAACTCTTGAAATTCCGGCAGAAAAACTCTGGATTACAATATTTGAAAGCGATGATGAAGCTGAACAAATCTGGATAAATAATATAGGAATCCCTAAAGAACGCATTATCAGACTTGGAAAAGCTGACAACTTCTGGGAGCACGGTTCAGGTCCTTGTGGTCCTTGTTCAGAAATCCATTTTGACCGTGGCGAAAGTTACGGACCTTTTGAAAACTTTGAACAGGCAAGTGACTGTGACAGAGTTATTGAAATATGGAATCTTGTATTCAGTCAGTTTGATAGTGACGGTAACGGAAACTATGCTGAAATGAAGAATAAGAATATCGATACTGGTATGGGCCTTGAAAGACTTGCTTGTGTTATGCAGGGTGTTGACAATCTCTTTGAAGTCGATACAGTTCAGAATATAATGAAGCATATCAGCAAAATTGCCGGAGTTGATTACAAGAAAGATGAAAAATCAGATGTATCTCTCAGAGTAATAACAGACCATATCAGAAGTACAACTTTTATGGTAGGCGATGGTGTTATGCCGTCAAATGAAGGCAGGGGCTATGTATTGAGAAGACTTCTCAGACGTGCTGCACGTCATGGAAAGATGCTTGGTATAACAAAGCCGTTCCTTTGTGAAGTATGTGATACTGTTATAGATGAAAATAAGTCAGCATATCCTGAACTCGCTGAAAAAAGAGAGTACATTAAAAAGATTATTTCAGTAGAAGAAGAATCATTTGCAAAGACTATCGATAAAGGTTCAGACCTCCTCAGTTCTTTAATAGAAAATGCAAAGGATTCAAAAACACTTTCAGGTGATGATGCTTTCAAGCTTTCAGATACTTATGGATTCCCTATAGACCTTACTGTTGAAATCTGTCAGGAAAAAGGAATATTAGTTGATACAGAAAGATTCAACGAACTTGTTAAGGAACAGCGTGAAAAGTCAAGAATGGATTACAGAAACAAGGCAAATTCATCGTGGGCTGACAACAGTATTAAAATTGATGCTCCAAAGACTTTATTTACTGGATATTCTTCATTCAAGGAAGATGATTCTGAAATTCTTGCTTTATATAAAGACGGTGCAGAAATTGAAACAGCAGTTGAAGGTGAAAATGTTGTAATAGTTCTTGACAAAACACCTTTCTATGCTGAAAGTGGTGGACAGTCCGGAGACAGTGGTATTATATCAACAGCAGCATCATCAGCATCAGTATATGATACAATCAAATCAGATGGTCATTTCCTTCATATATCAACTATAAATGAAGGAAACATTTCAAAGGGTGATAAAGTTACAGCATCTATTGATGCTGATAAGAGAATGTCAGCAATGAGAAATCATACATCTGCACATCTTCTTCAAAAAGCTTTAAGAGATGTTCTCGGCGAACACGTACATCAGGCAGGACAGCTTGTTAATTCTGAAGTATGCCGTTTTGACTTCTCACATTTCAGTGCATTAACTCCGGAAGAAATTCAGGAAGTTGAAAACAGAGTAAATGCAAAGATACTCTCTTCAAAGGAAGTAACAATAAGAGAGATGCCTCTTGAAGAAGCAAGAAAACTCGGAGCTATGGCATTATTCGGTGAAAAGTATGGTGATACTGTAAGAGTTGTAACAGCTGATGATTCTATTGAATTCTGCGGAGGTACTCACGTATCCAATACATCTGAAATAGGTCTTTTCAAAATTATTTCAGAAAGTTCAGTAGCATCAGGTGTAAGACGTATTGAAGCTTTAACAGGATGGGGCGTACTTGGTCTTATAAATGATTACAAGAAAAATATTGCAGAATCCGCAAAGGCATTCAAGCTTGCAAATCCTAATGAACTCCCTGAAAAGTGTGCATCAGTTGCAGGAGAACTTAAAGAAAAGGAAAAAACTATTGAAAGCCTCAGTCAGCAGATTGCAAATTCAAAAATTGATGGTATTTTTGATAATGCCAAGGAAATAAACGGAATAAAGGTAGTATCTGTAAAGCTTGAAAATACTGACAAGGATATGCTCCGCAAGCTTGGTGATGCTCTTAAAGCAAAGGAAACAAGTTTTATTGCAGTTATCGCCGGAGTATCTGACGGAAAAGGTACTTTTTACTGTGTATGTACTGATGATGCAGTTAAAAAAGGTACACATGCAGGAAACATTGTTAAAAAGATTTCAGCTGTTACAGGTGGAAAAGGCGGAGGTCGTCCTGATAATGCAATGGCAGGTGCAGGCGATATTAACAAGATTAAAGATGCACTTTTAAACCTTGAAGATATTGTTGCTGAAATGCTTGCATAAATAGATTATTGAAATTAAATGAGGTTTTAAATATGAATTGTTTATTTTGTAAAATTGTAAAGGGAGAAATTCCAAGCACAAAGGTATATGAAGATGAATATGTTTACTGCTTTAAGGATATTAATCCAATAACACCTATTCATTATCTTGTAATACCTAAGGAACATATTTCAGGAGCATCTGAAATAGATGAAAAAAATTCATCAGTTGTATCACATATTTTTGAAGCTATAGCAAAAATTGCAAAAGCTGAGAATATTTCAGAAGGTTTCAGAGTTGTTACAAACTGTGGAGAAGATGCCGGTCAAACTGTTCACCATCTTCATTTTCATCTCCTTGCAGGAGTTAAAATGGGCTGGGGAGAAGAAGCAGTACAGCCTGTAAAGTAATATATTGAATATACAG
>CAMWNQ010000059.1 GCA_947175655.1 uncultured Clostridia bacterium
GATTTAGATATTGAAATAAAATTTAAAGGAAAAAATAAAAAAGACAATACTGATACAAATATGACTGTTGCAAAAATAAAGGGTGAAGGCTGGAAACTTATAGGAGAAGATGTTTCAGATTTATTTTAAATAAAAAACTAGGCGGATTTTTTAATATCCGCCATTTTTATTATTATTTTGCTATATCTGATATTATATCTGCACATTTTTCAATTCCAAATTTACTACTGTCAAGACAGATATGATAGTTATGAGACATTCCCCATTCACTATCAGTATAGTATCGGTAATATGTTTTTCTTTTTTTATCTTTATCTCTGAGCATTTTTTCTGGTTTGTTACCACCTTCGTTATATACATTTATGATTCGATTTTTTCTGAATTCCATATCTGCACTTATAAAAACGTTCAAAACATCTTCTCTGTCTTTGAGTATATAATCAGCACATCTTCCGACTATGACACAGTTTCCTTTTTCGGCAAGTTCAGTAATTATTTTTCTTTGAACTGCATATATCTGATAGGAAATAGACGGCATATTGATTTCTGAAAGATTGCTCATTGAAAGACTGAAAAGAAAACTATTTCCGGAAGTAGCATATTCTCCGGCATCTTTTATGATTTCTTCTGCAAAACCACTTTCCTTGGCAATTTTATCTACAAGTGCATTGTCATAAAATTCATATCCCAGTTTTTCGGCAACTGCCTTACCTATGTTTCTTCCGCCGCTTCCATATTCACGGCTTATTGTAATAATGCTGTATCCCATAAAAACACCGCCTTTTTATTTTATGAATATTATAATCATATAATATCATAAATATAAATAAAAGTAAAGGGCAAAAATGCAATAAATTTATGCAATATTATTGTTCAACTTTGCTGATTATATATTCTCTGACATCGTTTTGCTGAATTCCAAGAACTTCTGAAAATTCCTGAAATATGAGAGTTTCTGCTGAATTGAGAATCATTTCATCTGATGACGAAAGATGTTTATGTTGTTTTTGTTTTTCCTGTTTTTGATGATAAAGTGATTTTGCCATTCTTATAATTTGGTTATAGTTATCACTTTTAAGAATTTTGTTGAATTCCATACGTCGTTCACGGCTGTTATTTATCCATATTTCATCTTTATCTTTGGTATTTTTTAAAATGTCATCTATTTCAGCTTTTGTGAAAAGATTTCTTATCTGTTCGCCCGACTTGTCAACAGGAACATAGTAATATGTAGTGAAATTATTTGATATTGGTTTAAGTTTATAGTATTGTTTATCGTTTACCTCGTCGAAACTTTTTGTTTCAATATCTTCAACTGTACATACACCGATATTTTTATATACAACACGCATTCCATTTTCAAACTTCATTTTTTATCCTCCAGATATATCTTATTTTTTCATATAATTATTATAACATAATTTTTTGGAAAATGTTATGGTATTTTTAAACAAAACATATAATCTTTGATTGATTTGCATAGTAATTATTTATGTATGTCTTGACTTTTAAAAGAAAAAATGATAAAATGTGATGTAATATATTGTAATATAAATATTTTCAGGACGGTGAAAAGATATGATTGCTGAGACTGTTTCAACGGCAACAGAAAATTCCGAGGGTATGACCATTGCTGTTTCTACTATTATAAAATTCGGAGCAGGTATGGTTTTTGTGATGTTTATAATTTATCTTCTGGCAGTGCTTACACCTAAGATTGCAAAGCACACCGATAAATTTATTGAAAAACATCGTACAGAAAAGGAAAATTACCGTACTGATGAAGTCAGAGGAATTTATGACCTTCCTTTGAAAAAAAATGATGATAATAATAATAATCAGAAAGAAGATGTTAATGATGGCTAAGGAAAAGAAAAAAGTTGAGGCTATTACTTCTATGGATGAAGATTTTGCAAAATGGTATACTGACATAGTAAAAAAAGCTGAACTTATTGAATATACCAGTATAAAGGGCTGTATGGTAATACGTCCTTATGGCTATGCTATATGGGAGAATATACAGAAGATACTTGACGGAATGTTTAAGGCTACTGGTCATGAAAATGTGTGTATGCCTTTATTTATTCCTGAAAGTCTTCTTCAGAAAGAAAAAGATCATGTTGAAGGATTTGCTCCGGAAGTTGCTTGGGTTACAATGGGTGGAAATGAACCTCTTGAGGACAGACTTTGTGTACGTCCGACTTCTGAAACACTTTTCTGTGAACATTATGCAAATATAATACATTCTTACAGAGATTTGCCTAAACTTTACAATCAGTGGGTTAATGTTGTAAGATGGGAAAAAACTACACGTCCTTTCCTTCGTTCAAGAGAATTCCTCTGGCAGGAAGGTCATACAATTCACGCAACTGCGGAAGAGGCTGTTGAAGAAACAGAGCATATGTTAAATATATATGCAGATTTCTGTGAAAATGCACTTGCTATGCCTGTTGTCAAGGGAAAGAAGACTGAAAGCGATAAGTTTGCCGGAGCTGTTTCTACTTATGCTATTGAAGCTCTTATGCACGACGGAAAAGCTTTACAGGCTGGTACTTCTCATTATTTTGGCGATGGTTTTGCTAAAGCTTTCGGAATTGAATATACTGATAAAGAAAATAAAAAGGTAAATCCTTATCAGACTTCTTGGGGTGTAACTACACGTCTTATCGGTGCTATTATAATGACTCACGGTGATAATAATGGTCTTGTACTTCCGCCGGCAATAGCTCCGATTCAGGCAGTAATAATTCCGATAGCACAGCATAAAGAAGGCGTTCTTGATAAGGCAGGCGAACTTAAAGAAAGACTTTTAAAATCTGATATAAGAGTTAAACTTGATGACGGTGAAAATTCTCCGGGCTGGAAGTTTGCAGAATATGAAATGAAAGGTGTGCCTGTTCGAGTTGAGATTGGCCCTAAGGATATTGAAAACAATCAGTGTGTTATAGTTACACGTCATAATGGTGAAAAGACGGTTGTATCTCTTGATAATCTTGAAACTGCTGTATCTGAAAAGCTTAAGGAAGTACATGATGGTCTTTATGCAAAGGCTCTTGAAAACAGAGAAAAACGTACATATTCTTGCAAAAATATTGAAGAAATTATAAACGTTCTCTCTGAAAAAGGCGACGGATTTGTTAAAGCTATGTGGTGTGGTGAAGAAGCCTGTGAAGATGAAGTCAAAGAAAAAACAGGTGTTGGTTCAAGATGTATTCCTTTTGAACAGGAAAATATTTCTGATGCTTGTGTATGCTGTGGCAAACCTGCTAAATATATGGTATGCTGGGGCAAAGCTTATTAATTAATTTGCTGGATAAATTTAAAATTTTCAGAAAAAATTCTATCTGCTCAGGCGGAGAGGATAATTGCCATATTCAATATGCACAAATAATCAGTTATATATTTGATGAAAACGCAGATTTTTGGTTTTGTTCAAATTTTATTCATAATTTATTAACATCTTGATGAGTGAGTATGGTATAATAAAAAGTATATATATTGGTTTTACCAGATAGAGAGAGGATTGATTTTTATGAAGAAAATGAAAAAGGCTGTTTCAGCTGCTTTAAGTGCGTTGATGCTTTCGGCTTCTGTTTGTTCAACCGTTTCTGCTCCTGTGTCATATGCAGCCGGTGATAAAAACTATGCTGAAGCACTTGCTTTGTCACTTTATTTTTTTGATTCCAATGAATGCGGTACAGAGGTTGATGATAATCCTTTGACTTGGAGAGGCAATTGTCATACTTATGATGCAAAAGCTGCTCTTTCAAATGCTGTTAATTTTAATTCTGCTTATGCTTCACTTGTTGACCCTGACGGTGACGGTTATGTTGATGTAAGTGGTGGTTATCACGATGCCGGCGACCACGTTAAATTCCATCTTACTAACGGTTTTGCAGGTGCATCACTTGCAATGTCATACTATCTTAATGAGGGTGCTTATGCCAAGGCAGGCTGTGAGGACCACCTTTTTGAGATATTAAAGAAAATCTGCGACTATCTTATGAAAACAACTTTTCTTAATGATGATGGCAGTGTTGCTACAATCTGTTATAATGTATCTGATGATTCTGACCACAGCTATTGGCAATCTCCTGAAATTCAGACTTATGACAGAAAAACTTACTGGCTCACTTCATCAAAAAATAATTCTGTTGTTTGCGGTGAAATGGCATCTGCCCTTGCAGGTACAGCATATGTATTAAAGGCATCTGACCCTGATTATTCTGCTAAATGTATGAAATATGCAAAGGCTATTTATGACTTTGGAAATAAATATACAGGTAATGAAACTGCTGGTATGGGCAGTATGTATCCTGTAGATTCAATGTATCAGGACGAAATGGCTATGGCTGGCGTATGGTTTTATCTTAATGGTGAAGGTTCACTTCCGGATTATAAGCCTACTGGAAACGGCTGTTACAATAATCAGTATTACGATTATCATCTCTACTGCTATGATAAGGTGTGGAGCGGTTATGCTACAATGATGTATAAGATTACAGGTGATAACTCTTTTGCAAATGAAATGCAGTTTGAACTGAATAATAAGGGCGGTTGTCCTACAAGTTCATATAATGCTGCCGGCTGGGGTGCTTCACGTTATAACTGTGCTTTACAGATGGTTTCACTCGGACTTGCAAATGGTGATGCTTCATCATCATATGCTCAGGGTGCTAAATATCAGATGGACCACATTCTTGGAGATAATTCACGTGGATATAGTTTCCTTGTAGGATATGGCGATAAGTGGCCTACACATATCCACCACAGAGCAGCAAATCCTGGAACAGGTGATACTCCTGGTTCTAATGGAGATGCAAATGCTGATACTGCTGCAAAATATACAAACTATGGTATGCTTGTAGGCGGTGATGATTCTTCTGGAAACTATCTTGATAGTACAAAGGAATATCAGTTTACAGAACCGGCTCTTGATTATAACAGCTGTTTTGCACTTGCCTGTGCAGGACTTGTAAATCTTTATGGCGGAGATGCTTCTGCTGTTAAGGATGTAATCAAAAATGCAAGTGAAATAAACGAAAATTATGTATTTAATGGTGGTTCAGGCAATGTTACTCCTCCTGATACAACAACTACTACAACAACTACCACTACTACTGAAACAACAACCACTACAACTACAACTGAAATTGATATACCAGACCCGACGACTACTCAAACTATTATGATTGAACCTGAAAGATTACATTTAAACGGCAAAATAGATTCAATTGACCAGTCTGCTATTGTAATAAACGGAGTTACATATAAATTTGCATATGATAGTATTGCGTCTTTAATAACTGAACAGAATATTCAGGCTGGAGATACTGTTGATGTAGTATTTGAACTTATGCAGAACGGTGATATTATGAGTCTTGTAAGCATTGCGAAAATTGAAGGCAACATTATCTGGGGCGATGCTAATGATGACGGTACAGTTGACGTTGCCGATGTTGTTGCAGTTGCTGCATATGTAGGAAATCCTGATTCAAATAAGCTTCAAGAAAAAGGTCTTAAAAATGCTGATGTTCACTCAAACGGAAACGGTATAACAGCAGACGATGCTCTTGCAATTCAGCAGTATCTTGCAAAAATCGTTACAGCTCTCCCTATACAGTAAAAATATAATGATTTCTTCTGCCTCTCTCTTAAATATGAGGGGCAGGGAATTATTAAAAATAAATTTTTATAAAGGAATGTGACATTTTTTGCCAAGATTTTTTACTGACTGTCTTGATAAGAATAATATAAAAATTACAGGAAATGATGCACATCATATCGGAAGGTCACTTAGAATGAAATTGGGTGATTCGGTTACTCTCTGTTGTAAAGGCATTGATTATAACTGTAGTATTGCATCAATTTCTAACGAAGAAGTTCAGCTTAATCTTATAGAGGCTGTTCCGTGCGAATCAGAACCGGATATTAATGTAACTCTTTATCAGGCAGTTCCTAAACTTGATAAGCTTGAATATATAATACAGAAATCAGTTGAACTGGGAGTATCACGAATAGTTCCGTTTATATCGAAACGCTGTGTATCACGTCCGGATTCAAAGGATTTTTCAAAAAAACTTGTCCGTCTTAACAAAATATCAGAAGAAGCCTCAAAACAATCTGGGAGAGGAATAATTCCTGAAGTTATGCCAATAATAAACTACAAAAAGGCTCTTGAAGATATGTCTTTACAGGATAAAATTATAATTCTTTATGAAAACGGCGGAAAAAGTTTTTCTGAAATTGATTTTAAAGACTTAAAAAATATCGGGATAGTTATTGGCAGTGAGGGAGGATTTGAAAAAGAAGAGGTGGAATCAGTTTTAAATATTAAAAATGCTGATTCTGTATGGCTTGGCAAAAGAATACTTCGCTGTGAAACTGCCCCTATAACTGCACTTTCAATTCTGATGTTTTTGACAGATAATATGTAAACCTATTGAAAATCCATAAAATTGTGTTATAATATATTTATATCTTGGATGACCGCAAGCATCTTTTAATATATGATTTTATCTTTGCGGAGAAATGAGGAATTAAATGAAAAAATTTACACTTGTAGCACTTGGTATAAGTGCAGCTTTACTTGCAGTAACAGCTATTGCAAAGCTTTTAAAGAAAAAATGCCCTTGCAACACATACGATGAAGATGAATTTGAAGACTGGAAAGAAGACGACTACTGTTTTGATGACTGCAACTGTGATGATTCTGATATCGGTTCAATCATTCCTCCTGAAGATTCTGAAGAAGTAGCAGAAGTTCCTGATGTTGACGTTAAGGTTACAGAAGAAGATGCAGAAGATATAGCTAAAGAAATCAAAGAATCTGTAGAAGAAGATATAGTTGCTGAAAAGACTGAAGAATAATTTATTCTGATTTTATATTAAAAATTCCCGCTGGAGCTAATAAATCTTCGGCGGGATATTTTTATATTATGCTTTATTTTTCATCTTTGCACGATTGGTATTGCTAAGGATTCTTTTTCTTATTCTTAATGATTTAGGAGTAACTTCAAGAAGTTCATCATCAGCAAGAAATTCAAGACAATCTTCAAGGCTGAGAACTCTTGGCGGAACAAGTCTGAGAGCATCATCGCTTCCGCTGGCACGTGTATTTGTGAGGTGTTTTCTTTTACATACATTTACTACTAAATCTTCTGTTTTAGGTGATGAACCTACAATCATACCCTCATATACCGGAACACCTGCACCTATGAAGAGCTGACCTCTTTCCTGTGCATTGTAAAGTCCATATGTTACGGCTTCACCTGTTTCAAAAGATATGAGAGAACCAGTATTTCTGCGTTCTATATCGCCCTTGTACGGTTCATATCCTTCAAATACATGATTCATAATGCCTTCGCCCTTGGTATCTGTAAGAAATTCACTTTTATATCCGAAAAGACCTCTTGCCGGAATTAAAAATTCAATACGCATACGACTTCCCTGTGGATGCATTTCAATGAGTTCCCCTTTTCTTGTACCCATTTTTTCCATTACTGAACCTACGCAGTCTTCCGGAACATCTATAACAAGTCTTTCAATAGGTTCAAGTTTTCTGCCGTTTTCGTCTTCTTTAAAGAGAACTCTAGGAGTTGATACTGATAATTCGTATCCTTCACGTCTCATATTTTCTATTAATATTGAAAGATGCATTTCACCTCTGCCAGCAACTTTGAATGCATCTGTAGAATCAGTTTCGTTTACTCTTAATGATACATCACGGAGAAGTTCTTTGAAAAGACGTTCACGAAGCTGTCTTGATGTTACAAACTTTCCTTCTTTACCAGCAAAAGGACTGTCATTTACAGCAAAAGTCATTTCTACAGTAGGTTCACTTATCTTTACAAATGGGATAGCCTCAACTTTATCAGTAGCACAGAGAGTATCACCGATTGTAATGTTTTCAATACCGCTTACCCATACAATATCACCGACTTTGGCTTCCTGAGCTGATACACGGTTAAGACCCTGAATCTGGAGAAGTGATACAATCTTTGAATTATATGATTTTTTTGATTCTGTATAATCTGCAACAGTTACCTGCTGACCTACTTTTATCTGACCTCTTTCAATTCTTCCTATACCTATTCTTCCGACATATTCGTTGTAGTCGATAGATGATATAAGCATCTGGAGTGATTCATTTTCTTCTCCTTTTGGAGGGTCTATATAATTTATGATAGTATCAAAAAGTGGTTTAAGGTCTGTTCCAGATTCATACTGACTGAGTGAAGCTGTTCCTGCACGTCCTGAACAGAAAAGTATAGGACTTTCAAGCTGTTCATCATTTGCATCAAGGTCAAGAAGAAGTTCAAGAACTTCATCGCCTATTTCGTCAAGTCTTGCGTCAGGACGGTCAATTTTATTTACTACTATAATTACCTTATGACCCATTTCAAGAGCTTTTGAAAGTACAAATCTTGTCTGAGGCATAGGGCCTTCCGCAGCATCTACAAGAAGAAGTACACCATCAACCATTTTCAGTACACGCTCTACTTCACCACCAAAATCAGCATGTCCGGGAGTATCTATAATATTTATTTTAATGTCATTGTACATTACAGAGGTATTTTTTGCAAGAATTGTGATACCTCTTTCTCTTTCTATGTCATTTGAATCCATTACACGTTCGGCAACATTCTGATTTTCTCTGAATACTCCACCCTGTTTAAGCATTTCATCAACGAGGGTAGTTTTACCATGGTCAACGTGGGCAATAATGGCAATATTTCTTAAATCTTCTCTAATCATAAAGGAGTCCTCCTAAATAAATTTTATCCTGTTTTTTTATATTTTAACACTTTTATAAGTGGTATATGGTTTCTTTCAAATTTATTTATATAAAAAGAATTCGGAAAATTCTTTTTCAGGTTTACTTTTTTTCTTTGAGCATGAATTTTATAATCCATTCCGCCTAAATGTCTGCCAATTATGCAGATAATATAACTATCATTTATTATGTCATAATATTTATAGGCTATATCATTATTTTTTGCTTCCTCTGAAAAACGTTCAAATACATAATGAATTGAATGCCACATATTGTTTTCAGTGAAATCTTCATCGACTTCAAACAATTCAATCCAGCAGGTATGTTTCCAGTAATAATCCTCACCATATTCTTCATAACCACAGCAATGATAAAATTCATACATTTCGGGATTGAAAGTGTTTTGTCTGAATTTAATAAATACATCTTCAGTAAGAAAAATTCTTTCTGCTGAATCAGGGATTTTCAAATCAGTTTTGGCATATGCTATTTTTTCAGCATTTTCTGTATGTCTCATAAAATTCCTCCTTAAAATCAGATTTTAAGGTTTATTCCGGATTTATCTTTTAATATTTTGATAAGTTCTGATTTAGAACCCTCTGTAATCTCATCTTCTCTAAAGACTATCATTTCATTTTGATTTAATTTTATTATAAAAAAATCATTAATTTTTTCAACTGATTTTACACAGTCATATTTGAATTCAGAGCTTCCACAACAACTGTCGGAAGATTGACTTGTTATGATTTTGTCATCATCAAATATAAAAGTTAAGTAGGAGTTAACATAATTTTTTTTAAAGTTATTGTAATCTCTTTCAGGATTAGTCATAGACGAAACAAAGTAAAAACCGGCAGTGATTAATACAAATAAAATGGTAAGAATAAGAAAAAGTGCAAGCATTTCACCACTGTTTATATAATTTATGACTGTAAGGATATCAGATATTATTTTACAAATTATGAGATATATTTTTCTTTTT
>CAMWNQ010000060.1 GCA_947175655.1 uncultured Clostridia bacterium
TAATCAATATATTTATTATATATCATCAAAAAATTTTTTTCAATGATAAATAATATGTTAATACTGACATATTTTGCTGAAATGATATTTTATACTTATAAAAAATAAAAAAGCCATACCGCATAATGGATATGCGATACAGCTTTAGTTACAATAGAAATAAATTATAATAAATGCTAAACAAACATCAAATTACTTGAGTTCGATTGTAGCACCAGCAGCTTCGAGCTTAGTTTTGAGTTCTTCAGCTTCAGCCTTAGAAACACCTTCCTTGAGAGCCTTAGGAGCTTCTTCAACTGCTGCCTTAGCTTCCTTAAGACCAAGACCAAGAGCTTCCTTAACAGCCTTGATAACAGCCATCTTAGCATCGCCAAATGATGTAAGAACAACATCAAATTCTGTCTTTTCAGCTTCTGCTGCTGGAGCATCACCTGAAGGAGCAGCTGCCATTACTGCTGTAACACCGAATTCTTCCTGAATTGCATCAATGAGTTCTGCGAGTTCGAGAACTGAGAGAACCTTGATGTCTTCTATAAACTTTGTAATTTTTTCTGAAGCCATAATTAAAATCTCCTTTAAATAATTTAAAATAAAATGTAATTTTTTAGTAATTAATACTGAGGAACGGCATAAATATAATTATGCAGCTTCTTCCTCGTTTTTCTTGTCTACAAGAGCCTGAAGAGTTGCAGCAAGTTTCTGCATAGGACCCTGTAAAGAGCCAACGAGCTGTGCAAGAAGAATTTCCTTTGAAGGAATCTTTGAAAGAGCCTTAACGCCTGTTTCATCGTATACAACACCTTCAACGAAACCTGCTTTAAGATTGAATTTTTCATCATTCTTTTCAGCAAATTTACCTAAAATTCTTGCAGGTGCAGTCTGGTCATCAGCTGATAAAGCAATAGCAGTAGTACCATTAAGAACTTCATCAAAGCCTTCCATACCGATATTGTCGAAAGCACGCTTGAGCATAGTATTCTTTTCTACAAAGTAGTTAACACCAGCTTCACGGAGTTCCTTTCTGAGCTGCGTATCTTCTTCAACAGTGATACCCTTATAATCAACGAGAACACCTGATACAGAACCCTTAAGGAGTTCAGTAAGCTTTTCGACTTTAGCCTTTTTAGATTCAAGAATCTTTTCGCTTGGCATTTAAAATTCACCTCCGAATAAATTATAAATCGTATTCAGGGCAATAAAAAATCCTTACCCGAAAAATCCAAAAACAGAATTCCGGAAAGGACAAAATAAAATCTAATTTAGTTAAAGATTTCAAAATTGCAATTCCTCGGCTGGTCTTATAAATTAGATATACAAATCAAATCTGCCAACTGTCTTTAGAATACGACATTATATAGATACTAAGCGGAATAACTCCGCAACAATTAAATTATATCATATATTACAGGGTTTGTCAAGTGATTTTTAAAAAAATATATAATTAACAATAAAAAAGGCTGTTGCAGGAACAGCCTTATAATTTTTCAATTCAGAACTATGCACCGTATTTTGTTGTAGCAACCGGTACACCAGGACCCATTGTTGATGCAACTGTGCAAGATTTAAGATAAGTACCCTTTGCAGCAGCTGGTTTAGCCTTAACGATAGCTTCCATAAGAGTTGAGAAGTTTTCTTCAAGCTTTGCAGTACCGAAAGATGCCTTACCAATAGGACAGTGAATGATATTAGTCTTATCAAGACGATATTCAATCTTACCAGCCTTAGCTTCTGTAACAGCCTTTGCAACGTCAGGAGTAACAGTACCAGCCTTTGGGTTTGGCATAAGCCCACGAGGACCGAGAACCTTACCAAGACGACCAACAAGACCCATCATATCAGGAGATGCAACAACAACATCAAATTCCATCCAGTTTTCTTTCATAATCTTGTCAACGAGATCTTGTCCGCCTACATAATCAGCACCGGCATTTTTAGCAGCATCATATTTTTCTTCTTTACAGAAAACGCATACTCTTACGTTTTTACCAGTACCGTTAGGAAGTACAACAGCACCTCTTACCTGCTGGTCAGCATGTCTTGAGTCAACACCGAGACGGATATGAGCTTCTATAGTTTCATCAAATTTAGCCTTAGCATTCTTGCATACTAAATCAAGAGCCTCTGTGGACTCATAAAGCTTTGAAGTATCAACAGCTTTTAAACTGTCAATATATTTCTTGCCATGTTTCATTAATATTTTCCTCCTGTTTAAGTGGTAATACTGAAATGCTTAAACGCACATTCAGTTAGCGGAATTTTCCTCCCACCATTAAGATATAACTAGTATTTTAATTAATCAGTAACAGTAACACCCATTGAACGACAAGTACCCATAATCATACTCATAGCTGATTCGAGTGAAGCTGCATTAAGGTCAGGCATTTTCTGTTCAGCAATTGCCTTAACCTGTTCCTTAGTGATAGATGCAACTTTAGTTTTGTTAGGTGTACCTGAACCGCTGTTTATATTGCAAGCCTTTTTAATAAGAACTGCTGCCGGCGGAGTCTTTGTAACAAAAGTAAATGAACGGTCAGCGTAAACAGTAATAACAACTGGGATTATAAGACCAATATCATTCTTTGTTCTTTCGTTGAATTCTTTAGTAAATGCCATAATATTAACACCGTGCTGACCGAGAGCCGGACCAACAGGTGGTGCAGGAGTAGCCTTTCCTGCAGCAATTTGAAGCTTAATGTAGCCAACAACTTTCTGTGCCATTTTATACTGCACCTCCATAATGCTGTAAACCGGAAATTAAATAATCCGGATTTGTATTTTTAATAATTAATCATCTAAACTAACAACTTGATTTAAAGCAAGTGTAGTCAAAGTTTCACGACCAAACATAGACACAAGAACATCAACAGTTTTTTCATCATAATTGATATTCTGTACAACGCCAGTGAAGCCGTCCATAGCAGTGCCATTGATTTTAACGGTATCACCAATTTTATAATCGACTTCAATTGAACTAAGTTCAACACCAAGAGCCTCTACTTCCTTTTCTGAAAGCGGAGTTGGTTCTGATGCCGGACCAACAAAACCTGTAACGCCTCTGGTATTTCTTACGACATACCAAGAATCATCAGTATATACCATTTTAAGCAAAACGTAACAGGGATAAATTTTACGTTCAACGTTTTTTGTTTTGCCGTCGGTGATTTCTGTAACCTTTTCGGTAGGAACTCTTACTTCCTGGATAAGATGATGAAGCTTACGGTTTTCAACAACTTTTTCGATATTCTGAGCAACTTTATTTTCGTAGCCCGAATAAGTATGAATGACATACCATCTAGCTGCTTCTGACATTTCCAATCCTCCCTTTCTAAAGAACCGTTATCGGTTATAGACTAAATCCATGACTGAAAGCAGACCCCAGTCAAGCAGACCAACAAAAGCACTGATAATAACAACAATAGTAAGAACTATAGAAGTATTATTGCGTACAGTTTTCCAGCTGGCCCAAGTCACCTTGTTAAATTCAATTTTCAAATCCTTAAACCATTTTGCAACTTTATTAGGCTTTTTAGTATCTTTAGCCTTTTTAGTTTCTTTGATTTCATTGGATTTTTCAGAAGCCTTATTTTCCTTAGCCATTAATTATAAGACCTCCAATCACTTGGTTTCTCTGTGAAGAGTATGTTTTCTGCAGAATTTGCAATGCTTATTCATTTCAAGTCTGTCAGGGTCATTCTTCTTGTTTTTCTTTGAAACGTAGTTACGCTGCTTGCATTCTGTACAAGCTAAAGTCACCTTAACTCTCATTTGTCGGCACCTCCTGAAAAAGATTAATTCTCCGCTTAATGATAATAAAAATAAAAAAGCGAATCATAAAGCGAAGTCTGTTCGCCTCCCTCAATGAAAAAGGCACAAAAATAATGCCTCCTAAAGAGGTAAAACAATTATAACACGATAATAAAAAAAAGTCAAGCATTTTTGAGAAAAAAATGAAAAAAATTACAGCGGTACAGCCTTAGCCATACCGCCGTTTAATATTTTAATAAGATATAAGATTACTTAATAGGAAGTTCAGTAACAATCTTAGCGAGGTACTGCTGAATAGCAAGAGCGTCATCAGCTGTGATACCGTTACCATTTGCGTGAACGTCAGCATTAATGAGACCCTGTGCTGGGAGCTTGTTAGCATCTGGGTTACCAACATAAGCAGCAGTAGCAACAACGTCAGCAACGTCTACTGTGCCGTCATCATTAGCATCACCCCAAAGAATCTTGCCAGTTGTTGAATTTGTTGAGCCTGTTGAGCTTGTTGGGTCATCTGAACCGTCAAGCTTAGGAGCTTCGTCTTCGAGGAATGAAATAACCCAAGCAAATGGTGAGTTCCAGTTGATTGTAACTTCGTTTACTGACCAAGCTTCAGCAGCGTCAACAAAGCACTTCTGTGGTGCAAGAGTTCCTCTCTTGTATCCGAGACCGCCGATATATGGATCCTGAAGACCTGAACCAGGACCACCTGACATTACACCTGCTGGAGGCATTGGGAATGTCTTATCAACGTCATATGACCAATATCTGTGGTGTGGGTTCTGGAGGTGATATGTACCATAACCTGTTACATATGAGAAGCCGAGACCGTTACGTCCGAAGATGTAGTCCATAGCTTCAGCAGCACCGTTAACATACTTTTCAGCACCTGTAGCCTTGTAAGCATAAGCCATAACAATAGCATTGTTTACAACGAATGAGTTTGAACCCCATTCATAACCAGTAACTTCAACGCCTTCGCCAATGTTAACTGGGTCACTGAATGTAGCACTCTGGTATGGGTTACCCATTCCCTGTTCAGCCTGTTTAGCAAGATACTTATCAGCAGCCTTTGTAATATTAGAAGCAATAGTAGTCTTGTCAGCCTCAGAAGTCTTGTCAGCGAGATAGAGTGAAAGTGTACCAAGACCAGCTGTACAACCCCAGTTAAATGAAGTGAATGAACCGTTGTTTTCACCACCACCGAGATTTGTTGTAAGGCTGAATGCCTTATCATCAGCATCTTTATTCTGATAGCCCTTAAGGTCACTGTAATATTTGTCTTCGCCAGTTGTAGCATAAAGTTCACAAGCTGCCCAGTAGAAGTCATCTTCTACGTAGTCGTCACCGTAAGCACCACCACCGATAGCCTGATCCATAGGAGCATATACAGCTGGATTCTTCTTAGCAGCTTCATAACCCTTTATAGCATTTTCAAGACATGTCTTAGCAAATGTATCATCAATACCAGCCCAGAGACGTGAAGCCTGTGCAGCACAAGCAACCATGTTGAGTGTAGCAGCAGTCGTCGGAGGCTTAACTATACGAGTTGTTTCCCATTGCTTTTCATAATCATAAGGTCTAGTAGCAAGACCAGTCCACTTGTGGTCGTGAAGCTTGTGGTAAACCATGTTTTCCATATCTTTTCCGAAATATGGGTCAGCAGATTTAACCATCATGTTCATCATCCATTCAAGCTCAACTCTTGCTTCATCAAGAAGGTCAGGAGCTCCGTTTGAATTTTCAGGAACAGCCATTGTCTTACCATCAGCAAACTTAGCATCTGTCTTCTGTGACTTAGACCATTCATAAAGGTTCTGGAGAGTCCATACAGAGATACCACCGTTAACTACGTATTTACCGTGGTCACCAGCATCATACCAGCCGCCTTTACCTTCAATGCTATATTCCTGCTGTCCGTCAAAAACAGCGGCATAATCCTGTCTGAATGTTGACTGAACCCAAGCCTTATCGCTTACGTGACCAGCCTGATGTGAAAGTGTTGATGTATCACCTGAAGTGATATAATCTGCTTCAATAGCAACACCTGAACGGTTCTGATAGAAATAGTTAAGAGCATTTCTAAGGATACCATCATAAACAGTATTACCAATGTTGAATGGGTGGCTTACTGTAAGGTCAAATGTTTCACCAGCTTTATTTGTGTATGTAGCATCAGAATCAGCAACCTTGATTGTGTAGCCTGCACCGCCTACTGTAAAGTCTGAGAAGTCAATAATGTGAACATTTTCACCTGAATCAGCATCTTTGCCCTTAGGTTCTGTTTTACCTGAGTAAACTTCACTGCCTGAAGCATCAAGAATCTGATAGTCAAGAGGTGAAGTAGCATCAGTAACATATGTAGCCTTCTTGTTAGCATTTTCAAAATAACCAACCTGATTAAGACGAACATTGCTGTGAGGTGTGACAACACCATATTCATTTGTTAAATCAAAGTTACAGCCTTCGCCTGATGTATTACCACAAGTTGTACATTCAAGTGTAAGATTATCAAATTTAAGTGTTGAATCTTTAGGCATACCTGTATCATTATTGCCATACTTACCATTGTTATTAGCATAATGGAAAGCCCATTCTGCTGGTTCAATAGTCTGATTTGCAGTAAATGTGCTTGAGAACTTAAGTGTTTCTCCTGCCTTTATTGCATAAGGCTGCCATTCACCAGCACCAAGGTCGTGCCATACTTCACTTTCGCCGTCACCCTTGTAGTTACTGATTTTTGAATAAACATAACCATTAGCATCAGAAGTAATTTCACCACTTATCTTGTAAGTATGACCTGCCTGAATTTTAAGACCTCTATGACGAAGCTGAAGATCCCATCTTCCGTCACCACCGTTTGGATTGTCAATGTGTACGTTATAAGTACCGCCTTCAATATCAAAATGCTGTTTTGCTGGGTTAGTTTCGCAAGTATGCCATGGAAGACCTACGCCTTCATCAAAGTTGCTTTGACCGAGCATGTTACCTGCAGAAGCACTCATAGGAGCAACTATGCCAACTGTAGCAGTTGTAAGCATTGCAGCAGATACGAGGCTTGAAGAAATAATTTTGCCTAATTTCTTGTGCATTAGAATACCCTCCCGAAAAATTTAAAAATAAATTAACGTATAACAGAGAAATAAAAACTCTGTTTATAACTTAACGAATGCAAGAAAGAGCTTAAAAACAATTATATTTGTTTTAAATATCCGCCTTACTTGTTAATCTTATTATATTGTATCCAGAAAGAAAAGTAAAGTGTTTTTTAAATTTTCGGCTTTTATAATAAAGTATCGAGCTTTTTTTTGTTAACATTTCACAATGAAAATTGGTAAAAACAGTCAGGGCGCTGAAACAGCGCCCTGTAAATTTAATAGTTTAACCAATTGGAAGAGATTTTACTATTTTTGCAAGATATTGTTGAATTGCAAGAGCATCATCAGCTGTTATACCATTGCCGTTTGAATGAACATCAGAATTACGCAAACCATTTCCAGGAAGTTTGTTATTATTAGGGTCACCTACATAAGCAGCAGATGCAACAACGTCAGCAACATCTACTGTACCGTCATCATTAGCATCACCCCAGAGAATCTTACTGTCTGTTGAGTTTGTGGAATCAGTTGGTTTTACAGAGCCAGTAGGTTTTGTAGCTACAGTAGGGTCAGCTTTAGTTCCGTCTGGTTCAACACCCCATATGAGAGTATCACCGTCATACATTGTTATATAAGAAGTTTCAATCATATCATCTTCTCCACCCTGTACAAGACCTTCTGCGGAGTAGTCATTAGTTGAATCCCACTTAGGCTTATTTCCTGAAGCATCTTTAAGATTATCCGGAATACCAATTCTGAACTGGAGTTCTGAACGATGTTCTGACTGACCTGTAGGCATTACAACACGTCCATCACCGAAAGTAATCTTTACATAATAGATATTATCTTTATAATGAATAGGTTCTGAAACAGTAGCTACACCCTCATCACCGCTGTGTTGGTCAGTACCCTTTGTAACCTGAACATCATCTATAGAAAATCCCTGTTCAACGAGTTCAGAAATATCAAAATAATAATTATATGATAAATCCTGAATAACTCTTGCCGGCCAAGCAGAATGGTTCATAGCATAAGCCTTTATTTCAGTATAACTTTCAGTAGCCTGATTGAAAGATGCCTTCATAAAGAATTCAGCCCATTTAGGTTGTTCAGTAGGAGGGAAATTTTCAAGAATTTCACCGCCGTAATCATCAATCATAGCACAGAGAGCAGCAGTAAATCCGGCATTATAGTCAATAGCAACTTCAGTATGTTCATAAGATGCATTCTCATCTTTAAAACTTCCGTCCATAGAAGGGCCACCCTCTAAAGCACCATAAAGAACATGAGCATATTCTGTCTGCCACTTAGGGTCCTGATATGGAGTGCCGTCTTCATTAAGCTTACCAAGTTCATTCCAATGGTCATCATGAGCACCACTGGCAGTTCTGTGATGGATATTTACAGGATTCTTTTCACCCATACCAACAACATAACTCATACCAAGATTATTGTCACCAAAAGCATAATCCATCTGAGACTTAGCCCAATTATTATATCTGTCACTAAGTTTAGCATCATCTTTAAAGATTGTATCAGCAGCAATCATAGCAATAAAAGCAGTATTTTCAGCATGACGAAGTGAACCCCAGTTCATACACCAAGCAAGACCGTCAGGAGTATAATTTATCTTCTTTCCATTATAGCCGTCAATCCAGTATTCAAGATGATGTGAAACGTGGTCAATCCATTCTTTCTTGCCTGTATTCTGTGCATAAAGAAGTAAAGCACCTTGCATTGTATCATCCCAGCAGAATCCCCAAGTATATTTATAATCAGTTGACTGGTTTTCTCTTCCGAGGTCAGGAAGATAAGTTTCAGCTAAATCAAGATATGACTGTTCACCTGTAGCCTTGTAAAGCCAGTTTGAAGCATACAATAATTCATCAGCATAATCGTTTGCATTGCCAGATTGTGCAGCGTTATAATACTTTTTCTGTACACCTTGGTCGTCATTACTTTTTGTATCATTTGCAAGTTTAAAAAGGCTCTTTGCATGTTTAAGATAGCTTTCAGCGAGTTCAGGATTTTCGTCTTTAAATACAATATAACCAGCAGCCATAGCAGCTGACATCTGTGCAACAGTAGAAGTACAAGTTATTTCATCATAAGGACGAGGGTCTGAACCGCCTTTAAGCGTAAATTTTCTCATATACATTTCGGCACTTCCCCACCAAACGTGGTCAAAAGCATCATCGCCTATTGTACCAATAACTTTATCTCCTTTGTCACAGCCTGCAACAAAATCAAGACCCCACTGAAGATTTTTAAGATACAAATCATAAAGACCGGCTTTTTTTACAGCATCTTTATATTCAATAATACCCCAAGCCATAACACTTGCAGTATATGCATTTGTAAGAGAAAATTTAAGATGGTCTCCAGCATCGAACCAACCACCGTCAACAACATCATTTTCTACAGAATCCGCTCTCCAAGAAACCTGATTCCAGTCAGGAAGCTTTCCAGCCTGCTGAACCTGATAGAAAAACATTGATTTCTGCAAAGCTTCAGCATAATTATATTTTGAATCTGCTGCATTTGCATTAATTGTTCCTGTTTTATCACCCGTTACTGCCGGAATAGCAGTTGCAAGCATTGCAAGGGAAGAAATTCCCGCAATTATTTTTTTCAAATTCATAAAAATACACCCTCTCTTAATTATAAAATATATATAACATTATGGTAC
>CAMWNQ010000061.1 GCA_947175655.1 uncultured Clostridia bacterium
ATATTAAGTCTGTTTCTGGGCAATATAGGATTAAAATTCAGTTTTTTATAATATTTCGAAAACTCCCATATCTGTGAACCAAGTGTCAGAATTACAGCTCCGATAAAAATAAGCCAGTTTGAATATGGATAACCAAGAGTACTGATAAGATGTATATAAAATATAATCAGTTCTGCTATGGAAAAACTTATAATTCCGGAATACTTACTGCCGAAAATAAATATAAAAGCACTTGCTGAAAGAGGAAGTCCAATAAATATAAACGGAGGCATAAACTGTTTTTTCCAGAATACAACTAACAAAATTATTCCTGCTATAAATAAAGCAAGTCCGATAAGTGCCTGATGTTTTATCCTTTCTTTCATAATCTATAATATTTATACTATTCCGAAGAATTTTTTGAAGTTGCCGGCAAGTATCATCTGATTTTCTTCCGGAGTGAATCCAAGTGACATAAGATTATGAAATTCCGAGATATGTCTCCACATAGGAAAATCCGTACCAAAAAAGCATCTTTCAATTCCGAGATTTCTTATATATTTTACTGCTGTTTCCTTGGACATAAAGTCAAGTGAACTGCTTGTATCAAACCATACATTATCCATACCTACAAGATATTCCTGTGCTTCTTCCCAGCGTTCATATCCTCCGAGATGTGCAGAAATTACTTTGAGTTCCGGAAAATCCTTATGAACTTTTACAAGCTTTTTAGGTGCAGAATATTCATAACGTCTGTCACCGAAATGTATAAGCATTGGCAGTTTACCTTCCGCCATTTCATACATCTTATAGGCTTCTTTTGAATCTATGTCAAATTTCTGGAAATCAGGATGAAGTTTTATTCCTTTAAGATTCAATTCAAGTATCTGATTAAAATCTCGCTCCATATCATCAGACTGTGGATGAAGAGTTCCGAGTCCGATAAATTCACTGTGTTCTTCGCATTCCTTTGCAATAAAATTATTTATATTGCAGACCTGTGCCGGAGTTGTAGCAGTTGAAAATATCAGATATTTAGATACATTTATTTTTTTTCCACTTTCTATAAGATGAGTACTATTTCCGATATTTCTCATTTTAAGGTCATAAAAATGGCCTATATTTTCAGTAGCTATATCTGCAATTTTATCCGGAAAAATATGTGCATGAGCATCAATAATTTCATATTCCATATTAAAAATCTCTCCTTTTAATAACCATTAGTCAGTATTCTTTTAACTTCCTGATAGCTTACAATGTTATTATGGGCAAGCTTATTTCTTGAATCATAAAAAAATTTAAGTTCATTTTTCTTTTGGCTGTCAATTCTTATCTTATTGCTGTAAGCCAGTTTTTTGAGTCCACTTATTTCAATTTCATAAGGTTCCTCAATTTTTTCACCTATAGCATTTTCCATTGGCAAACATTCTTGTATCTGAGAATATTCTTTTGTAATAAATCTTGACCTGTACCTTTCAATAATCGGAAACAGAATCTTTATTTGTACTTCAAGCACTGTCGACTTGGCAGTATGAAGATTTTTAAGCTCGATTTTTGTTTTGTCACTACTATATCTGAAACTTTCAGAATATTTTTGCAAGGTTTCAATCGGAGTTTCTGCAAGATTATGACCGTGTTCAGTGAGACAGGCACAGAATTCAGCATCACATTCTCCTAAAAGATATGCAAGTTCTGCGGTATAATGCTTAATATCATCACTACAGTTCAGATTTGATACTAAAAGCGAACAAAATGTATAGTAATCATAATTCTTTATTTCACGTTCCCAGCAGAAAAGCTGAAAATATTTGTAATTAACAAACGTTTTTTCATTGTCATCAAGATATTCAAGAATAAAAACTGCACGTTTTTTTGATTTGTCACAGTTTGAATGGTATTCCTCCACAAAATCACACCAAGCCCGACAACTTTCTTTGTCTATGCCCTTTATCCATACATAAGTATTATTAAGGATAATATCATCACTTTCTGCCAGAAACTTTGCATAGGATTCACCTGGCCAGTAGTCATTAAGCTTACTTTTGTAACAGTATTTTTCAGCAATAAACTTTCCTGCATCACCAGAATTCTGTATAATCTCATTGGATACATTTAATATGTCAGTCTTGTTGCTTGAATTTGACTGATGCAGTTTTTCATTAAGAGTTTCAAATAAAAAATCATACCAAGGCACGTGTTTCGGGAAAAAAAGTGCAATACTTTTTTCTTTCAGAAGTTGCTTTGACATATCATTAAGTACTCTTACGGCATTAGGAACCTGATGCCACCAAATAGATGCCTTGTTGTTGTTCAAATAAATCACCCTTTCACGAATTGGGGAACGTTTTTACGTTCCCCTTTATAAAATATTCTGTTTTTTATTCTATATAATTGATGAGCTTGTCTTCAATATCTTTTCTTGTTCCGAATATTGTGCAGAAACTGTCTCTTCTGAATTTATATCTGTTTTCTTCTGGTTGAATAAGAATTCCGAGTGCAGAAAGTTCATCAAGAGATTCAATAAGTTCTTCAGCAGATATATCAGAAATCTTCTTGATACAGCTTTTCATTGCTTCCTGACGTATTTCTTCTGATGTATATCCGTTCTGTGATTTTTGATTATATAAAAGCTGGGCAATTATCAAAGCTATTATAAAATAGTTGTTTTTATAAAATTCATCGCTTTTAAGAATTCTTTCAAATGCAAGATTAATCTTTAATCTGAAATTTTCATCACTGAGAATCTTTTTAACCTGTTTATCTGTTACAATATATGGAGGTGAATTTAATTCATTATATCCGGCATAATCTTCATGTTTGAGTGTTTCGAGAAGCATAACACAATAATAACGGATAACAGACGGAAAATAATTTGAATTCGCAAGTATAAATGATATTGTTTCAAAGTTTTCAAAATACATTCCCATATATCTGAGAGGTTCAGTTATAAACTTTATTCCTTCTTCTGAACTGAAAAATTCAATGGAACAGGATGAAAGATTTTCAATACCTGATTCAAAGTCGCAGAGACAGGAGATTATAAACTTGAATTTGTTTTCTGAATTATTCTGTACATCTTTAAGAAGTCTGAGCGGTTCAAATCCTGATTCCCTGCATTCATTTATAAATAAATCGGCATTGTCAAGAATAAGATAAACAACTTCAGAACTTTTTTCAGCAAAGCTTTTAATAGCCTCACATAAATCCTTCCAGTCATTATAATATAATGTCTCGCCTGATTCATCGGAATTGTACAGTGTCTTCCATTCGTATGCAATTTTTTCCACAACTTCCTGAACACTGCAACAGTCTATATCAACAAATACTGCTGATTTTCCAATTTTTTTCTGAAGCATTTTAAGAAGTGATGTTCGGCCTGTTCCATGTACTCCAACCAGAATATTTGCACCCGAAAGCGATTGTAAAGATTCAAGCTGTGTGTTTCTTCCTGTAAACAGTTCTTCCATAATTTCCACAGTATTACATATATATGGCTGATAATTTGAAAACGGCATTATTAATTCCATAAGCATACTGTTTATATTTTCTGCTGAATAATTTCCGGCAAGATAAGCAATAACAACTCTGTCAACAACAGCAAATATGTTTCTAAATGTTTCCTGCTTTATCTTTTTTGCAAGACAACGTCTTTCTGATGCTGTAAGTGCATAGTCAAGGAAAACAACAGCATTTGAAATATTTTCAATCTGTTTTTCAATACAGTGAAGTTTTTCCAGAAGGTCAGCACTGTTTAAGTTTCCAGATATGAAAATAACATCAAATCCATATTGTTCAGCGTGTGAACCAAATACTGCCATAGGATGTCTGTAAGCTTTAATTTCAGAATTTTCAGAAGTTTCAAAAACCATTGAGAATTTTTCAGTATCTTTTCCGGCTCTTGCCTTGTTTACTGCCTTGAAATTTCTGAAGCCAAGTTGATTTATAATTTTTTCAACATTGGAATCTCCTCCACTTTCTCCGTTCGGAAACCAGTATGAGAGAAGTTCTTTGCCATTTTCTTTATCTTTTCCAAAACGATTTAGAATATCAACGGAATCAATCTTATGTCCTGTACATTTACTGTAGATTTCAGCATAATGACTCCAGAAGTCTTTAAGATAATTTGTACTTTTATAAACACTGTCCATATCAAGTATTTCTTTGCCATCAATAACAAGATTTATATAATCTTCTGCAACGGTATAATTAAGAGAATCAATCGCAGAACTTATTTTATCAATATTACAAGCTGAGACATTATGGGAATTCTTAAGCATATCAAGTCTTTCTTTAAGTTCAATGCTTCTTTTTTCTGATTCGTTGTAAATCATCTTTTTAAGATTAATTATAATTTTTGCATAGAATCCGTAATTATGTGTGATACAACATTTTCTGTACCATATATCAGAAATTTCACTGACAACTTCTTTGATATCATCATCTCCATAGAGTTGTCCGCAGTTATAGACAAGTTCAGTGTTTTCAATAAAATCCGTCTGAATGCTGTGGGCTTTCTGTTTTGATGCACCGCAGAATTCGGATATTTTTTCAATGTATGGATTTATATTTTCTGATGTCTTTGTATGTGCAAGATAATCATTGATGAAAACGGCAGAACCATAATCATTATTTTCAATTTCTTTTGAAAATATCTCATCAAGTCTCTTTTCAAAAGACTTTTCAGGTTCAAAAAAATGTTTTCTTATTCTTTCGATTATATTGAATTCAGGCAAAGTATAAAAAGCAGATGATATTTCAGGAATTCCATATTCATCAAGAATAATATAGCCATTTTTAAGAAAATCAATAAAATAATATTTATTTGACTCAGCATCATAAGTACCGTTTATTCTTTCATATATATCATCAAAAACTGTATTCATAATGTGGTCTGAAAGATTTTTAAAGTCTTCTGTATCTTTTTTAAGTTCCTCGAGAAGTTGGAGAATATTTGATTTCTTATTTTCATACTCATTCAATTCAATTTCACTTGAAGAGAATTTTTTATTTTTTTCAAAAAGTGTAACCCAGTCGCATAAAACTTCAGATATTTTCTTTAAGGCAACTTTTGAATGATTTTCCACTTCACCAAGGGGTTTGTCAGAACTGTTAGCAATTTTGCCTCTCTTCTTTTTATTTTTATCGTTTCTGATTTCTTCTTTAGCATCGTTCCAAATTTTTTCTATATATTCATCAATTTTTTCTCCGGTTATATTGGAACTCTTTATTTCAGATTTTTCCTTTATAAAATATTTCGCAAGAAATTCTTTAACTTCATCAAACTTTTCAGAATTGTTATCGACAACTACTTTAAGCATACTTATAAGCTCATTATTTTTAGCGAACATTATTTTTGTATACTTCTTTACTACTGGACTTTGAAAAGCTTCTGATGAATTGGCATAGACATTATAATAATTACTTGCTTTAACATTTAATTCTTCAATCTGTTTTTTATAATTAAATCTGTCTTTTGTATTGTAATCTGAGAAATAATCAATACCAATATTAAATCTGTTTCTGAATTCAAGGAAAATATCAACAAGTGGTTTTATAGAAGGATACTGTTCAGCAATAGAACTTTCTTTTATATTTTCAGCAACATTGCTTATAAGATAATCATACTTATCACCAGCATAATAAATCGTTCTGAGTTCACTGGCAGTAATGCAGGCATTATAAAGTTCTTTGTCAAATATCAATTCTGTAGGATGAATGCCAAGTACTTCACTTGATATATAAGTACACTGTTCTGCCGGATTGTCAACAGCAAGACTAAGAAGATAATAAAAATCCTTATATTTGCTGTCGATTTCAGAAACTGCCTTGAGATAAGTTAATGCACAATAATATTTTCCCTTTGAAATCATATCACTGACATCATTTTTTATCTGTTCATCAGAAAAATCAATCTTTGAAACATCTTTCATAAAATGATGATATTTTTCACTTTCTTCTGGCTCTTGATAAAAAATATCCTGTTCATCTTCATCTTCCTGTTCCAGTTCCAAATCACATTCAAGCTCTGATGTTATATCTGATTCATTTTCAGATTCTGTATTCGATTCTGTTTCTTCCGATATTTCAGATTTTTCATCCTGATTTTTATTTTCAACTGTCACTGCTTCTTCTGAATCTTCCGGACTACCATCAGGAGGAGTTGAAGGGTCTTCATCTGAAACAAGAATATCCATTATATCTTTTGATGTCAATACTTCTTCATTCATATCAAGATATGAACCGTCACTCTGAAGTGTATAAAATCTTTCATATTCTATAAAAGATGATAATGCATCTGATAAAATTGTTTTCCATTCAAAACCATAATTGTCAGAAGATACAATAACTGCAATCTTATCTTTTGATTTTATAATGTTTTCTATTTTGGTTTTCAGAAGTTCTTTTATCATTTTTAATGATGACTGATACGATTCAGAATCAACTTCATTGACTATATAAGGAGAGATGATTATAAATCCAAAATCTGCTTTTCCTTTTCCGAAAGGAGTTTTTTTGTTTTTAAGGAAAATAACATCCATCTTGAAATAATCAGATATATGTGTTGTCATTTCCATAATAAAATAATTTTTATCGTGAGCTGTAAACATATTCAGGATAACTGAACAATGCCTAAGATATAATGAAAGTTTTTCAAAGTCTTCAGGCTTGAATATAGCAGGGGTGATTTTTGAATTCTGACGTATATTTCCTATTGATTTTTTTATTGCATCTTTATTCAGATTTTCAACAGCATTTGAAGTAACATAGTAATAATCGTCGTCATCATCATTATCTATATTTACTTTTTCAATTATACCGAATGAGTGAAAGAAATCTATTGCAAAATCAACTGTAGAATAATCTCTTTCACCTGCTTCTCTCAATGTTGCATCAAGCATATGCTTAATCATTTTGATGCTGAAAAACTTTATTATTATCAAAATATTCAGGAATTCGCCAATAACCGGATTATTCTGACGGTGTTTTGGGAATTGTCTCTTGAATTCAGAACTGAAATTATTTTTTGCAAGTAATCTTTCTCTGTCCTTATGAACTTCTATATTATAGTGTATTTCTACCAGATGTTCCGGCTCTATTCCCTGACTGGCAGGTTCAATGAACTGAACTTCTTCTTCGGACTGTTGAGACGGAGAATTACTCTTTTTATCGGCAGGCTTGACAGTTTGTACAGCAGTTTCCTTTTTCTCAGCCTTGGAAGTTTTTTTCTCATTAGGTTCTTCTTTTTTTTCAGTAACATCTTCCTGAGTATTATTGACCTTTTCCGATACTTTTTCTGATTGCTTTATGCTTGCTATACATTTTTCAATAAGCGGATTTATTTTATCTTTCTCAACAGCATTGTATTTTAAAATCAGAACTGCATCATTTATTTTATTTTTAACATCAAGCCATTGTTCAAGAGTCTTTTTTGATTCCACATATTTTTTATCTTTAAACAAATATTCAGCTTTGGTCACAAGATAATGAAGCTTCTTATTAACAGATGGTGCATCTTCAATAAGAATCTCAAAATATCTGGTAACTTGTTCTTCATCATTCATTCTGATATAAAGTGAATAATAAGCTTCAGTAACACTATACTTATTACTTATATATGAACCATATTTATCTATAAATTTCTTTGCACTTTTATAATTCTGGGTTTCGTGTTCAAAATTTGCAAGGGTCATATAACACTGAATAATTCTCTGGAACATTTCCTCTACTTTATTATCCCTTATCAAAACACAATAGAAACAGTCAAGAGCTGATTTATATTCTTTGTTTACAACATACTGTGCACCCAAGTTTATCATTGCATCTGCATTAAAAGTAATTTCTTCAACATTCATTGCCTTCTGACCATCATATGAATTGAATGAAACGCTTATTTTTGTAAAATCCTGTTCGGAATCAGCAAGCTTGCTTTTTAAAGAAGATTGGTTTTTCTTATCATCAAGAAGGTTTCTTAAAAATGTGTACTGTTTTCCCGGATTACTGTAACTGCAAACAGTGCATGTAAGCTTATCAACATTAAATATATATCCGAACATCGTATCAGGAGAAAATTTGCTGGTATCAACCAGAGTTTCACATTTTTCTGATATATAGTATTTCAATATTTCAGTTGTGTTCAGGCTACAGCTGACCGGCAATGTATTTGTTTTTGCATAAATAAGATAATCAAAGCATATATCCAAATTAATATGTTCATCATCAGGAAAATAAGAAGGATATCTTTTAGCAAGGTCATTAAAATAAAATGCATTTCCATTTTTAACAGTCGAATTCACTAAAATATAAAGTATCTGCTTGGAAAACCTCTGCTCTGCCTCAGCTTTGCTTTTAAGACAAAGATATGAATTTATAAGTGAAGTTTCATAATCTTCACAGATATAGCTGTATAAAGAAATACTATAATAATCGTTCAGCTCTTTGAATACCCCGCAGGCTTTTTCATAATCACCGGCATATGCATACATATATGCAAGGAGTTTGAGTGCTGTTTCATCGTTTTTATATTCATCATAATCTTTTGACAGTTCTTCTACAGCTTCAAGACAACCTTGCTTATCTTGATTTTTGTCATGCGACATAAAATTATTGAAATATGGAGTTATTACATTTTTCAAATCATCGCTGAGACACTGATGAAGATTTATAATATAATCACTGCCGATTTCAGGAGTTTTAGCATAGATTTCATTTTCAAAGAATGCTAATGTTTTCTCTATTTTTATTTTGATTTCAAGATTATTCTGGTCTTCCTGATGATTATCCGGTTCAGGGTCTGTTTCTTTTTTACATTTTTCCGTTTTTTGTCCAGCTTTTTCATCAATATTATCATTGTTTGTATTGTTTTTATTGTTATCGGAATACGGTTCTGGCTCTGACTCTGACTCTGTTTTATCCATATCTTCTGAAATATTTTCCTGTTCAGTATTTTCAGAATTATGTGGTTCTGAATATTTTTCACTGGCAATACAAGATGAAGACGAATTCTGTTTATTGTCATCATATTCTATTACATATTCATCAGCAAGAGTAATTTTCTTAAATTTTCCGGTAATCTTAATTGGTTTCGCCTTGTTCTTTATAATGAACGACATTATTTGGTTATACGAAATAACAAGAAGTTCACCTTTGGTATTAATTATCTCCAAAGATTTTTTTCCGTCATTTTCGGCTACATACCCCGAAAATTTCCGATCTTTTCCGTATACAATTTTTACAAATGTATTCGGTTCAAGTCCTGAAAGACGAAGAAATTTTAAACTTTTCATTTGCCCACTCCTTAAATTAAATTTTAACTGCATATTAATTATACAACATTTCTCTACAAATTTCAATAGTTTTTGATTATTTTTCAGGAAAATTCATTAAACCTCGAAATTATACTTAATATAAATAAAAAAATTAATTATATTTTCTGTTTGACAATAAATTACAT
>CAMWNQ010000062.1 GCA_947175655.1 uncultured Clostridia bacterium
AAAAAATACAATGCTTGAAGGCGGATAAAATATCCGCCCTTTTTAATAACTAAAATTATCAGCAAATCTTATAAATAGCAACTGATGCATTTACATTCTGCTGACTTCCACCAGCATTGACAGCAAGTTCAACTGCTTCATCAGATGTATGATTTCTTATAGAAAGTATATCTCCACAACGAAGCTGAACTAACGCAAAACCTATATTAGCTGTGTTTGCCTCAGCTGATGAATAAACAGAACCCGGTACACTGCTTCCATTTACAAATATTGAAAACTGGTTTGTTGCACTTCCAAGCACATAAAACCATACAAGATAAACACCTGTGTTGTTTACAGTAATCTGACTGCTTCCGTTAAGATGAGTAATTCCGCCACAGTTAATCCCCTCTGTATTGAAAGAAACATCGCTTTCAACAGCAACTGTCTGTGCTGTATTGTTATATATATACGCAAATGCCTGCACACAAGACGGCTGACACTGTGCAAAATTACAGCACTGATTGCCTGATGAAGGACATCTTACTGGCATATTACAACCACACATACATGATGGCATTTGTGATGTACTTCCCTGAAAATTTGAAAAATTCGGGAAATTCTGAAAGCTCTGACACGAACAGCTTTCATTTGATTGGCATTCACAGCATTTTTGACTATTCGGAATAACAAGGTCATCATAAAAACCAGAACTGTTATACATTGACATATCTTAAGTCCCCCTCATTTATTAATTTGAAATAAATTTAAATAATTAGAAAAGTTTTTTATAAACTCCTCTTATTCAATATAATATGACAACGATTATAAAAATGTAACATATTTTTTTATTGACGTTTCATAAATTATCTGTTATAATGGTATATATATGAATAAAAGAAAGAAGGGCTTTATCTTATGGACGAAAAAGAATTTTATCTCGAAACAATTAAAAAAATACCATCTTTTGAAAACAAAACGGCATCTGATGTTTTCTTTGAATTTCTTCAGCTTCAGCATCTCTATGATTCTGCTATAGAAACTGTCAAAACTCAGCTGAATATACTTGACAATGAGTTCAGTGTAAAATTTAAACGCAATCCTATACATAACATAGAAAGTCGTCTTAAATCTCCACAGTCTATAATAGGAAAGCTTAATAAAAAAGGGCTTCCGCTTACCACAGAGGCTGCCAAGAAAAATCTGCTTGATATGGCTGGTATAAGAGTGATATGCTATTATGTAAACGACATATATTCAATTGCTGAACTGCTTACCTGTCATGATGAATTTGTACCGATAAAAATAAAAGACTACATAAGCAATCCTAAAGCAAGTGGTTACAGAAGTTATCATATGATTCTGAATATTCCTGTTTATCTCTCAAATGCAAAACAATATGCACCGGTTGAAATACAAATCAGAACAATTGCAATGGATTTTTGGGCAAGTCTTGAACATCAACTTAAATATAAGACCGGCAACACTGTTTCACAGGAACTTGCTGAAGAACTCAAAAAGTGTGCTGACACTATATCCGAAACTGATATTAAAATGCAGAATATTTTTAATCAGCTTAACGAACTTGATTAATTTTACCTGTATTTCAACATATAAACAGTCCCCTGACTCTTCAGGCGATGGGTTACTTTGTTATAATGACAGTGACGGTCATGAAGCAATTCAATATAATATTGACATTACAAAAATAATGTGATATACTATTTATATAATAATATTTATTACTCTATATTGTGCAAAAGCACGTGGATTGAAACGAAAGAAGGCTTTAAAAAAATGGAAAGTACAATAAATATAGGATTTATTGGTGCAGGCAATATGGGTTCTGCAATAATGAAAGGAATCAAAAGAAATGTTAAGGAAAATATTCAGCTTTATGTATTTGACAAATGCACAGAAAAAGCTGAATCACTTAAGGAACTTGGTGTAGAAATATGCTCCAATGAAAATGAAATATTCAAAAAATGCAAGTACATATTTCTTGCTGTTAAGCCACAGGTCATTGAAGATGTTCTTGACACTGTTGCATCTGATGTTACACCGGAAAATGTTATCATATCTATTGCCGCCGGTATTTCCGACGAGTTTATATGCTCAAAAACAATTCCGGAAGCAAAAGTAATTCTTGTAATGCCTAATACTCCCCTTCTCCTTGGCGAAGGTGCATCAGCTCTCTCACATAATGACTATGTTACTGATGAAGAATTTTCACTTATATGCAATATTTTTGCAACCTGCGGAAAAATTTCTGCAATCTCAAAGGATAAAATGAAAGAAGTTATTGCTATAAACGGAAGCAGTCCAGCATTCATATATCTCTTTGCAAAGGGATTCATAGATTATGCAGAAAAAAATGGCATCACTGAAGAATCCGCAAAACTTCTCTTTGCACAGTCACTTATAGGTTCAGCAAAGATGATTACTGATTCAGGATATTCCATAGATGAACTTATTAAAATGGTTTCCTCACCTGGTGGTACTACACTTGCTGGTCTTGATGCTCTTTATGAAGGAAAACTTACTGATACTGTAAATGATGCTTGCGAAAGATGTACAAAACGTGCATATGAGCTTTCAAAATAAAACTGTTCTTCATATTTTTCCTGTCTTTGTTTTAATTATGTGATAATGTTAAATTATCTGGCATATAATTCTTTTATAAAAGAAAGGATTGATGAAATATGATTAAACAAAAGACAGGTCTTATATCTTCTGAAAGCAGGAAAAAATTTTTTATGCTTATGACAGCCATAATAACTTTGGGGATTATCATCGGAAGCTGTATGGCTGTTTCAGAAAATAATATTATTTTCCAGAATAACTTTTTTAATCAATATATTTCTCCTATTCATAGGGGAAATACTTTACTGGAAATAACAAAAAATACTTTTATATCGTCATCTTCTGTAATTGCAGTTATTTTCTGTACCGGATTTTTTGCGGTTGGACAACCTGCCTCAATTCTGGCATTGATTTACAGAGGTTTTGGCATAGGGCTTTCAGTAGCTCTTACATATATGACATTTGGAAAAAATGGATTTTATATCACATTAATTTTTATAATTCCGAAAATTCTTGCAACTTCAGTTATAATTATGCTTGGTGCAAGAGAATCCATGAAACTTTCAAATATAATCTACAGCTATCTTTTCAGAGGAATATCCGAAGACAATATGACAAGATATATTCGTCTTTACTGCATAAAATTTATTGTCCTGATTTTCTTCTGTTTTGTAACTGCCGTTGCTGACGGTGGACTTAATTATTTTTTCGGCTATCTTTTGTAAAAATTATTCTTTCTGTTAGGAGTGTTAAATTTGGGCATATTCAGTAAAGATTACGAAAGTGCTGGTTCAGGAATTGCAAAAAATTCAGGAAAAAAAGGAATTAAATTATTTTTTGAGATACTTGGCGTAAGATTCTGGAAAATAATTGAAGTAAATCTTCTTTATAGTATATTCTATCTCCCGATTTTGTTTGCGTTTACTTTCTTTGCATATGTAAACAACAAAACCATTGCACTTATACTGGGCGGTATGATGATTGTTTTATTTTTAGTTATCTGGGGGCCTGCGACTTCCGGAGTGGTCAAAATAATGAAAAATTTTGCTCAGGACAAACACGCCTTTATTATTTCTGATTTTACAAAGACTTTTAAATCAAATTTTAAGTATGCATCTATTATAGGAATCGTTGACCTTCTGCTTTTAACATCTATATCTGCTGGAATATGGGTATATCCGGCTCTTGCAAAGCAAATGGACAACTCAATAATGTATATTTTCCTTGCAATAAGTCTAAGTGTCGGACTCACATTCATAATGATGAATTTTTATATGTTTCCTATGCTTGTATCTACTGACCTTTCACTTAAAAACATATTCAAAAATTCTTTTGCATTGATGTTTGTTGAGCTTAAAAGAAATGTTATTA
This sequence comes from uncultured Clostridia bacterium, assembly GCA_947175655.1. Classification (GTDB taxonomy): domain Bacteria; phylum Bacillota; class Clostridia; order Oscillospirales; family Ruminococcaceae; genus Ruminococcus. The sequence continues at coordinate 3,934 of CAMWNQ010000062.1, forward strand.
CACTTCTTATAACCGGCATTATAACGGCTTTAATGGTTTTTCTTATAATATTCGTTAATTTTGCGTTTATTTATATTCTGCCGTTTTTCCCATTTGCATTCAATGTTTTTATAATATGTTTCAACAGCTATCCGATAATACAAAAATATGTAATAAATCCATATTATGAAGAAAAAGGCGAAGTAAATCCAGAACTTGCCGGAAGTATATCATATACAGAAAATCCGGAAGAAGTTCTCTTTGAGGACAAGGGCGGTTCTGAAAAACCTATTGAAAAACGTAAAAAGAAAAAAGGAAAGACTATATCTTAATTATATGAATAAAAGGGACTGTTCAAATAAAAAACAGTCCCTTATTTTTTACAAATAATGATATTTTTCCTTATTCTTTACAAAAAATATTACTGTAACAATCACTGCAAGGAATTCCGCAACGGCAATAGATGCCCATATTCCGTTAATCCCAAAGAATATTGGAAGTATTATAAGTGCAGATACCTGAAATACCAGTGTTCTCAAAAATGATATGAGAGCTGATATAAGACCATTTCCAAGAGCCGTAAAAAATGATGAGCCAGCAATATTAAATCCATTTATAAGAAATGATATTGCATATATTTTAAAACCGTGAGATGTCATATTAAATAAGCTCTCATCATATCCTACAAATATCTTGGTAAGCGGTGAAGACAAAATCTGAGATATAGTAAATAAAAATAATGCAGTGATACTTACTATAACCAGACTCTTTTTAAATAAATTCTGAAGTTCCTTGTGATTTCCAGAACCATAATTATATCCTATAAGAGGGGCAGTGCCTATGGAAAAACCAATAAAAATTGCAACAAACACAAAATTGACATACATAATAACTCCATATGCTGATACACCATCTTCTCCGGCAACGCTCATAAGTTGAAAATTATAAATCATACTTACAAGTGATATGGAAATATTAGTCATAAGCTCTGAAGAACCATTGGTACAAGTTTTAAATAATATTTTTCCATTAAATCTAGTTTTTGTAAATCTTAAAAGACTTGTATTTTTTCTTGAAAAATATATAAATGGTATAAAACCTCCCATAACCTGACTTAACGCTGTGGCAATTCCAGCACCTGCCAGACCCCATCTGAATACAGCTATAAAAAGAAAATCGCCTATAATATTAGTGATTCCAGCAATAACAATAACTGCAAGACCTATCTGTGGTTTTTCAGCTGTAACAAGAAAACTTTGAAATAAGTTCTGAAGCATAAATGCCGGAAGTGAAAGTAACAATATTCTTCCATAAAGTACACAGTATTCTATAAGATTTTCATCTGCTCCCATTAATAATGCTATAGGACGTAAAAAAATTTCACCTGATATAGTAAGTACAATTCCAATAATAAGAGTTACATATACAAGCATTGAAAAATATTCATTTGCTTTCTTGGATTCACCTTCCCCAAGAGTCTTGGATACTATGGCACTGCCTCCTGTACCTATCATAAATCCAAGAGAACTTAAAATCATAAGTAGTGGCATTATAAGATTCAATCCTGCAAACGGAGTTTTACCGACATAATTTGATACAAACAAGCCGTCAACAACTCCGTATATTGATGTGAATATCATCATTATTACTGATGATATTACAAATTTTATAAGCTTTGAATAAGTAAAGTGCTGTGACAATTGATTAGCCATTTTTTTAATAATCCTTTCTTCTTATTTTAAATTCAATGATTTTTCATTCAGTATATCTGCATATTTTTCATGAAGCCGTAGCATTTCTTCTACTTCTTTAAAGCCCATATCATAAAATACATTATTTTCCATTTTTATAACAGGTACTATCTTTTCCTGTACAAATTTTTCGCCTTTTTCAGTAAGAATAATATTTTTATCACGTTTTCCATTGTTCTGAATGTCAAGATATCCTTCTTTCTGAAGTTTATGAACAGATGAATTTACTGTTTGTCTGCTAAGAACCGAATAAGTACAAATATCTTTCTGTCTGCAAGTCCCATCGTTTTCACAGATAGTATAGAAAATGTCAAAAGCACTGTCTGATATACCAAGACTTAAAGCTATTCTGTGATAAATATCACCGATTTTTTTACAAATTCTATTAAACTCCTTTAATTCATTATTCTGATAGCAATTCATTATAATCACCTCTTTTTTGTCCGATTTAGTACATTCAAGTATATCATGTTAATTTGCATATGTCAACATTGGAAATATATTTTTGTAAATCATAAATAAAAATACCAGATTTTCTGTCTGATTTCATACTTAAATACACAAAATAAAAAGGACTGCTTTAATTAAAAAACAGTCCCATATTTTGATAAGGATTAGTTATTATTTAATGCAAGAAAAAGCATCATCAACAACTTTTTCATCAGGCTTTTGAGTAAATATACTTACAACCGGTACTACTATAAGTGATAAAATCATAGAAAATGCTCCGGCATTTATCGGAGAAAGTATATTCATAGGAAGATTAAGACCTACAATGCTCTGTTTAAGTCCGTCAAAAGCAGAGAAGCCAAATCCGAAAAGTATCATATGTACTAAAGTTATACCTATACCAAGTACAAAACTTGTCCAACAGGCAGCAGAAGTAATCTTTTTTGAAAAAAGTCCATAAAGGAATGGTCCAAGGAATGCTCCGGATAAAGCTCCCCAAGAATAAGACATAAGTGTAGTTATAGATGAATTCTTATTGAGAGCAATTATTACTGATACAATTAAAAATACAGCTATAAGAACTCTTAAAATAAATACTTCTTTTTTGTCAGTCATATTTTTTGTTCTGGGTTTTATTAAATCAATTGTTAGTGTTGAACTTGATGTAAGTACAAGTGATGAAAGAGTTGAAAGAGATGCAGAAAGTACAAGCATTACTACAAGCCCTATGAGAATATCAGGTAAAGCACTTTCAAGGAGTGCCGGAACCATTGCATCAAATTCAGGTTTGCCATTTATTACATTTATATTTGATTTTCCTGCTTCTCCTGATACTGTACAATAAAGTCTTATAAATCCGCCCATAAAATAAGAACCGCCTGCTACTACAAAAGCAAAAAGCGTTGAAATTATAGTACCCTTTGCTATAGCATTTTCATCTTTAATTGCATAGAATTTCTGTACCATCTGAGGAAGTCCCCATGTACCAAGTGATGTGAGTATTACAACGCCAAAAAGATTCCAAGGGTCAGGCCCGAATACTGTATCAAGATTTTTTACACCTTCTATTTGACGTAAATTATCAAGAGCAGTTGAAAATCCACCGGCATTTTTTACAGTACAGTATACTACCGCTGAAATTCCGATAAGCATAACTATTCCCTGTATAAAGTCATTTATAGCTGTTGCAGAATATCCGCCGAGAATAACATAGACAGCTGATAATATTGCCATAGCAATTATTATATATGCATATCCGTTTTCACCTAAATTAAAAGCCATACTGAAAAGACGTGAAAGACCATTATATACCGAGGCTGTATAAGGTATAAGAAATACAAATACTATTACTGCTGATACAAGTTTGAGCGAAGGAGAATTAAAACGCTTTTCAAAGAATTCCGGCATAGTCTTAGCTCCGAGATGATTTGACATAAGTCTTGTACGCTTGCCAAGAATAATCCAAGGAAGCATACTGCCTATTATGGCATTTCCTATTCCAATCCAAGTTGAAGATATACCAAAATTCCAGCCGAACTGTCCTGCATAGCCTATAAATACTACTGCCGAAAAATAGGAAGTTCCATAAGCAAAGGCTGTAAGCCAAGAGCCTACATTTCTGCCACCAAGAACAAAATCATTTACGGATTTTGTCTTTTTAACAGTGTAGAATCCTATCCCAAGCATAATTATGATATAAACTATCAGAATTAAAATTGTAGATGTTTGAGTGTTCATAAAAGACCTCTTTTCTATAAAATATATTAATTTATCATCACTTTAAAGCGATATAAATTAACATATTATAACATTTTTGATTGTTATTGTCAATAGTTTTGTAAAAAAACACTTTTACTGTCTTGTTTTTTCATTTTGTTTGTGATATAATAAAAACAAAAAAAGGAGATTTTTTAAAATGGACAAAAATGAAATTGCATTATTGGCAGTTAAAGAACTTGAAAAGCTTTATCCTGATATAAACTGTTCCCTTAAATACAAGCATAATTATGAACTTCTTATTGCTGTACGACTTTCAGCACAGTGTACTGATGCAAGAGTCAATATAGTAACAAATACTCTCTTTAAAAAATATACTTCTTTACAGTCTTTTGCTGATGCAGATTTAAGCGAACTTGAACAGGATGTAAAGCCCTGTGGATTTTATCATACAAAAGCAAAAAATATTAAAGATTTAGCAAAAATACTTATCGAAAATTATAACGGCGAACTTCCTCATACTATGGAAGAACTCACTGCTTTGCCGGGTGTAGGAAGAAAAACAGCAAATCTCATAATGGGAGATGTATTTGGAAAACCTGCGATAGTAACAGATACCCATTGTATAAGAATTACTGGTCGTCTGGGACTTACTGAAAATACTGCTCCTCATAAGGTAGAAAAAGATTTAATAAAACTTATTCCCCCTGAAGTATCTTCACATTTCTGCCATCAGACTGTACAGTTCGGACGTGATATATGTACAGCAAGAAAACCGAAATGTAATGAATGTCCGCTTAACTACTTCTGCCGTTACTATCAGATAAAACCAATTAATCATTAACAACTCAAAAAGGAGGATTTTCTTATGAATGTTCAGGATTTACAGAACATTATAGATAAATCAAAATCAATAGTATTTTTTGGCGGTGCAGGTGTATCTACTGAAAGCGGTATACCCGATTTCAGAAGTGTTGACGGATTATATAATCAGAAATATAAATATCCACCTGAAATGATTTTAAGTCATACATTCTTTTTGAAAAACACATCAGATTTCTATGAATTTTATCGTGAAAAAATGCTGTATCTTGATGCAAAGCCAAACTATGCACATATTAAACTTTCTGAAATGGAAGAAAAAGGCATATTAAAAGCTGTTGTAACTCAAAATATTGACGGTCTTCATCAAAAAGCTGGATGTAAAAATGTATTTGAACTTCACGGAAGTATTCACAGAAATTACTGTATGAACTGCGGAAAGTTTTATGATGCTAAATATATGAAAAACAGTTCCGGCATTCCAAAATGTGACTGCGGAGGAATTATCAAGCCTGATGTTGTACTTTATCAGGAAGGATTAGACCAAAGAACTATTGAAAATTCAATAAATGAAATAGCAGAATGTGATACACTTATAATAGGTGGAACATCTTTAAATGTATATCCTGCCTCCGGACTTATCAATTATTTTAAAGGAAAAAATCTTGTAATTATAAATAAGTCCCCCACTTCTGCTGACAAAAAAGCATCTCTGCATATT
>CAMWNQ010000063.1 GCA_947175655.1 uncultured Clostridia bacterium
CCCCCCCCCCCCCTTTTTTTTAAATGATACGCCCACCACCGAGATCTAGACTTCTAGCTCCGTCGGAAGCGTCAGATGTGTAAAACAGACAGATTTTATCTGTTATTCTTTTATATCAGTTTGTTTTTTATAAAATATTTCTCCTTAAATACTGTGAAAAGGAAGATGAAAATGAATCCATTTAAATATTCAGATGACAATAAACGTTATCACACACTTAACTATTATAATAAACATAAATATGGATTTAAAGTATATAAAGCTGTAATTGAAGCAGGTTTTACCTGTCCGAATATCGACGGCACAAAAAGTACCGGAGGGTGTATATTCTGCGACGGCGGAAGCGGATACTTTACAAATCCAAATCTTAGCATCGAAAATCAGATAAAATCAGAACTCAAAAGAATAAAAGATAAAGTACCTGATGCAAAAGCCATAGCATATTTTCAAGCAAATACAAATACTTATGCTCCGGTCGAAAAGCTAAGGGAGATTTATGAAATACCTCTTGAATTCAAGGATATTTGTGGTATTTCAATAGGTACACGTGCAGATTGTCTTGAAGATGATGTTATTGAATACCTCAAAGAACTTAATCAGCGAACAAATCTTACTGTTGAACTAGGTATGCAGAGTGTTCACAATTCTACTATTGAATATATAAACAGAGGTTACAGTCATGAAGAATTTATAGAGGGATATAATAAACTTAAAAAAAATAATATAAGAGTATGTATTCATATTATAAACGGACTTCCTTTTGAAACTCCTGAAATGATGCTTGAAACTGCATATGAAACAGGCAAATTAAATCCTGATGCTGTTAAAATACAGATGCTTCATATAATAACTGGTACAAAATTATATGATGTTTATATGAAATCTCATTTCAAAATTCTTTCTAAAGATGAATATGTAAATATAACAGTAAGTCAACTTGAAATTATACCCCCTGAAACCGTAGTTGAAAGAATTACCGGTGATGGTGATAAATCCAAACTGATTGCCCCTTACTGGAGTAAAAATAAAATTGCTGTACTTGGTGAAATCGACAAGGAATTTTTCAGACGCAATACTTTTCAAGGCAAATTTTTTAGAAATGCTTGACAAATAATTAAAAACGGTGTATCATTTTATATTATAATCACAAATAATCAAGGAGGATTTTCGATGAGTAAAAGCAAAGGTAAATATTATATAACTACTGCTATAGCCTATACATCAAGAAAACCGCATATCGGAAACAGTTATGAAATTGTACTGACTGATGCCATAGCACGATACAAAAGACTTCAGGGATATGACGTTTTTATGTGTACAGGTACTGATGAACACGGTCAGAAAATTGAAGAATATGCAGAAAAATCGAATGTTTCGCCAAAAGAATATGTAGATAAAGTTGCCGGAGAAATAAAAAATATATGTGATATTTTAAATACCACTTATGACCATTTTATCCGTACTACTGATGATTATCATGAAAAAGCTGTACAGAAAATATTTAAAAAGCTTTATGAAAAAGGTGATATTTATAAAAGCGAATACGAAGGATTATATTGTACTCCCTGTGAAAGTTTCTGGACTGAAACCCAGCTCGTAGACGGAAAATGTCCTGACTGCGGAAGAGAAGTAAAGAAAACCAAAGAAGAAGCTTATTTCTTTGCTATGAGTAAATATCAGAAACAGCTTGAAGATTATATTGAAAGCAATCCTGATTTTATATATCCTGAAAGCCGTAAAAAAGAAATGCTTAACAATTTCATAAAACCAGGAATTCAAGATTTATGTGTCTCAAGAACATCTTTCAAATGGGGAATTCCTGTTGATTTCGATGATAAACATGTTATATATGTATGGATTGATGCACTTTCAAACTATATCACTGCTCTGGGATATGATACTGAAAATCCATCAGAAAAGTATAAAAAATACTGGCCTGCTAATGTTCACATAATAGGAAAAGATATACTTCGTTTCCATACTATTTACTGGCCTTGTATGCTTATGGCTCTCGGAGAACCTCTTCCAAAACAGGTATTCGGACATCCTTGGCTTCTTTTCGGAACTGACAAGATGTCAAAATCAAGAGGAAATGTAATTTATGCTGATGACCTTGTTAATCTTCTTGGAGTTGACCCTGTAAGATATTATCTTCTTTCAGAAATGCCATATGCACAGGATGGTTCGATAACATATGAAACTATAATAGAAAGATATAACTCTGATTTGGCTAATACTTTAGGAAATCTTGTAAAGCGTACTATAGATATGACTGCAAAATATTTTGACAGTAAAGTAACTCTCTTTGATTCAGAACTTAATGAAGAAGATATTGACAAGGATTTAAAAGAATGTGCTGTTAATACTGTTGCAAAAGTTGACAAGCTTATGGATACATTCCGTGTATCTGATGCACTTAATGAAATTTTAAACCTTGCAAGAAGAAGCAATAAATATATTGATGAAACTTCGCCGTGGGTTCTTGCAAAATCAGAAGAAAACAAACCACGTCTCGCTACAGTATTATATAATCTTCTTGAATCAATAAGATATATTGCTGTATTGATTCAACCATTTATGCCTGATACTTCAAAAGCTATTCTCAATCAGCTTAATACTTCAGTTTCAGATTATGAAAGTCTTGAAACTTTTGGTGGTCTTAAAGCAGGTACAATATTAAATAAATCAGTAGCCCTGTTCCAGCGTATAGATGCAGAAAAAATGCTTGCTGAAATTGAAGCAAAAGCTGATGAAACTGTTGAAAAAAATCAGGAGTCCAAAGAAAAAATAGAATTAAATCCTGAAATAGCTATTGATGATTTTATGAAAGTAGAACTGCGTGTAGCTAAAATAATATCCTGTGAAAAAGTAAAGAAATCCAAAAAACTTCTTTGCTTACAGCTCGATGACGGAATGGGTGGAAGACAGGTTGTATCTGGCATTGCTGAATATTATAAACCTGAAGACTTAATAGGCAAAAAAGTACAGATTGTTGCAAATCTCAAACCTGTAAAGCTTTGTGGCGTTGAAAGTAATGGAATGATTTGTGCATGTGATACTCCGGAGGGTGTAAAAGTAATATTTATTGATGATGATGTCCCTGCCGGTTCAAAAATAAGATAAAATAATGCAAAACCAAAGGGCGGATTTTAAATCCGCCCCGTTTTATTCGCTTAATATTAAATATTAAATTCGATTACTGCATCTTATAAGCATCAATCATTTTCTTTACCATCTGACCGCCGATTGCACCAGCCTGTCTTGCAGTAAGGTCGCCGTTATAACCCTGCTTAAGTGTAACGCCTACCTCGCTTGCTGATTCCATCTTAAATCTTTCAAGTGCTTCTTTTCCCTTTTGAGTAAATTCGCCTTTCATAGTTCAAATCTCCTTTAAAAATGATTTAAATAAATTTTGATGCCGTGTTAGTATTATGACTTAAAATGCTTTATAAATTACAGGTAATTTTTGTTAAAAGAATACTTTATTAAACAAACCAAAGACTTTGTCTTTATTTTATTATGTAATTGTGATATAATATTGTATATCGCATTATTATAAAAATGGAGGACTTTTTTAATGGATAAATTTAAACTTGTTTCGGATTATAATCCTGCCGGTGACCAGCCAAAAGCAATAAAAGAACTTTCTGACGGAATAATTTCAGGAGAAAAAGAGCAAATTCTTTTAGGTGTTACAGGTTCGGGAAAAACTTTTACAATGGCAAATGTTATAGCAAATGTGAATAAACCAACTCTAGTACTTGCTCATAATAAAATTCTTGCTGCACAGCTCTGCTCTGAATTCAGAGAATTTTTTCCTGAAAATGCTGTTGAATATTTTGTATCGTATTATGATTACTATCAGCCTGAAGCCTATATTCCAAGCACTGACAGCTATATAGAAAAGGATTCCTCTATAAATGATGAAATAGATAAATTAAGACATTCCGCAACTTCTGCACTCGCTGAAAGAAAAGATGTTATAATAGTTGCCAGTGTTTCCTGTATATATTCCCTTGGAAGTCCAGAAGAATATCGCTCTATGACAGTTTCAGTAAGGCAAGGTATGGAAAAGTCACGTGATGATATTATAAAAGAACTTGTAAAAATACAATATGAAAGAAATGACGTGAATTTTGTACGTAATAAGTTCAGAGTAAGAGGAGATGTTCTTGAAATTTTTCCATCCAGTTCCGGAGACAAGGCTATAAGAATAGAATTCTTTGGTGATGAGGTTGACAGGATTTCAGAAATAAATGTTATTACAGGTGATGTAATAAGCACTCTTTCATATGTTGCAATATTTCCAGCATCTCATTATGTTGTAAGCAAAGACAAACTGGAAAATGCAGTTAAAGAAATTCAGACTGAACTTGCTGAACGTGTTGACTTCTTTACAGAAAATCATAAACTTATTGAGGCTCAGCGTATTGCACAACGTACCAATTATGATATTGAAATGCTGAGGGAAATAGGGTTTTGCAGTGGTATTGAAAACTATTCAAGAATATTATCAGGAAGACCTGCCGGAAGTACTCCTTCTACCCTTCTTGACCATTTCCCTGATGATTTTCTGCTTATAGTAGATGAAAGTCATGTTACTATTCCACAAGTAAGGGCAATGTATGCCGGAGACAGAGCAAGAAAATCAACTCTTATTGATTATGGTTTCAGACTTCCAAGCGCATATGATAACAGACCTCTTAATTTTGATGAATTCTATTCACATATAAATAATGTCATTTTTGTAAGTGCAACTCCTTCTGAATTTGAAAAAAGTAAAACAGATAAAATCGTTGAACAGGTTATAAGACCTACCGGACTTACTGACCCTGAAATTTTTGTAAGACCTACTGAAGGTCAGATTGATGATTTGCTTTTTGAAATAAATAAGCGTATTGAACAGAAAGAACGTGTACTTATCACAACTCTTACAAAAAAAATGGCAGAAGATTTAACGGATTATTATTCAAATATCGGAATTAAAGTCAGATATATGCATTTTGGTATAGATACTATAGAAAGAATGGAAATAATAAAAGATTTAAGAAACGGTGAATTTGATGTGCTTGTAGGAATAAATCTTCTTAGAGAAGGTCTGGATATTCCAGAAGTTTCACTTGTTGCAATACTTGATGCTGATAAAGAGGGCTTTTTAAGAAGTGAAACATCTTTGATACAGACTATCGGACGTGCCTCAAGAAATAGCAAAGGTCAGGTTATAATGTATGCTGATGAAATTACTGGCTCTATGGAACGTGCTATAAACGAAACCGCAAGAAGACGTGAACTTCAGACAGCATACAACAAGGAACACAATATAATACCTCAGACTATTAAAAAAGATGTAAGAAAAGTAATTGAAATTACTTCAAAGAAAAAAGTTGACGAGAAAACTGCTATATCTAAAATGACTAAAGCACAGAAAATTCAGCTTATTGAAAAACTTACAGAAGAAATGAAAAATTCAGCAAAAATGCTTGAATTTGAACATGCCGCTTATCTTCGTGATAAAATAAAAGCTCTTAAAGGAGAGAAATAATGGAAACAATATGGCTCCTTCTTTTTCTGGTAGTAATTTTAGTATTTTCAAATAAGTTTTTTAACTTTACTGATATGATAAAAAAATATCGTAATCCGCCTCCGCCACCTCCGCCTGAACCTGAATGCCTATATCAGAAAAGAATACTTCTTACAAAAAATGAGCATAATTTTTATCAAAAGCTTAAACCACTTGTTGATGAATATGGTCTTCATATAATAGTAAAAACACGTCTTGCCGATTTGGTGGAGGTAAAGCCTTTAGATGATAAATCAAAATGGGCTGAATGCTTTAACAAAATAAAAAGTAAGCATATAGATTTTGTTATTACAGAACCTGATGAAATGACAGCTGAATGTCTTATTGAACTTCAGGATAGTTCCCACGATGAACCTGACAGAATTGAAAGGGATAAATTTGTAAAAAGCGTATGCGACGGTACAGGACTGCCTATTATTATGACCTACGGCGAAACCGATGAAATTGAAAAATATCTTGATGAAAACTGGGAGAAATTATGAAAGATAAAATTGTTATAAAAGGTGCAAGAGAGCATAATCTTAAAAATATTGATATTGAACTTCCAAGAGATAAATTTATTGTTATGACTGGACTTTCCGGTTCTGGAAAGTCTTCACTGGCTTTTGATACAATATATGCAGATGGTCAGAGAAGATATATTGAAAGTTTATCATCATATGCAAGAATGTTTCTGGGACAAATGGAAAAACCCGATGTTGATAGTATAGAGGGACTTTCCCCTGCAATATCCATAGACCAAAAGACCACTTCAAAAAATCCACGTTCAACTGTCGGAACAGTTACGGAAATATATGATTATATGCGTTTGTTATATGCAAGAATAGGAACTCCGCATTGTCCTGTCTGTGGACGTGAAATATCTCAGCAGAGTATTGACCAGATTGTTGATAAAATTATGAATCTTGAAAAAGGCACTAAAATACAGCTTCTTGCACCAATCGTGAGAGGAAGAAAAGGTCAGTATGCAAAAGAAATTGAACAGGCTAAAAAAAGTGGCTATGTAAGAGTAAGAGTGGATAATATAATATATGATCTATCAGAGGAAATAAAACTTGATAAAAATAAAAAACATAATATTGAAATTATTGTTGACCGTCTTGTTATAAAAGAAGGTATTGAATCACGACTCACTGATAGTCTTGAAACTGTATTTTCACTTTCAAACGGAATTGTAGCTGTCGATATTATAGGCAGTGAAGAACTTCTTTTTTCTCAGAATTATTCCTGTCCAGAACATGATATAAGCATCGAGGAACTTTCACCACGTATGTTTTCATTCAATAATCCCTTTGGAGCTTGTCCCCATTGTACAGGCCTTGGAGTTTTCCAGCATATCGACCCTGATATTATAGTTCCAAATAAAAGCCTTTCTATAAACGAGGGAGCTATAAAAGCTACTGGATGGAATACTCTTGGAAAAGATTCCATTGCAATGATGTATTATAATGCAATAGCTGAAGAGTTTAAAATAAGTCTTGATACTCCTTTTAAGGACATTCCGGAAAATATTCAGAATGTTTTTCTTTATGGTACAGATAAAAAACTTGAAATTAAAATTCTGGATTCTTTCGGTGGAGGTGTAAGATATGGCACTTTTGAGGGTGTTATAAATAATCTTAAAAGAAGATACAAGGATACTAACAGCACATATGCAAAAACAGAAATAGAATCATATATGAATGAAACGGAATGCACAGAATGCAAAGGAAAAAGACTCAAACCTGAAAGCCTTGCAGTAACTGTCGGAGATAAAAATATATATGAACTTACACAACTTTCTGTATCTGAATGTCTCGAATTTTTTGAAAACCTGAAATTAAATGAAATGCAGTCAATGATTGGTGACAGAATTATAAAAGAGATAAAAGAAAGATTGGGATTTCTTAAAAATGTAGGACTTGAATATCTTTCTCTTTCACGTTCTTCAGGAACTCTTTCAGGCGGTGAAAGTCAGAGAATAAGACTTGCTACACAAATAGGTGCATCGCTTACGGGAGTTTTATATATACTTGATGAACCAAGTATCGGACTTCATCAACGTGATAATGACAAACTTATTGATACCCTGAAAAAATTAAGGGATTTGGGAAATACCCTTATAGTTGTTGAACATGATGATGACACTATGCTTGCATCTGATTATATTGTCGATATAGGACCAGAAGCGGGTGTAAATGGTGGAAATATAGTATTTGCCGGAACTGTTGAAAATCTTATGAAAGATGAAAAATCAATTACTGGACTTTATCTTTCAGGACGTAAAAAAATACCCGTTCCATCCGAAAGACGTGCAGGAAACGGATTGTATTTAACAGTAAAAGGTGCATCAGAGCATAATCTTAAAAGTATAGATGTCAATATACCTTTAGGGAAATTTGTATGTGTTACTGGTGTATCAGGTTCAGGGAAATCCTCTCTTGTAAATGAGATTATATATAAACATCTTGCTGGAGAACTTAACCGTGCCAAAATTAAAAGTGGTAAATTTGATGAAATTATCGGCATTGAACATCTTGATAAGGTAATAAATATAGACCAATCCCCTATAGGTCGCACTCCACGTTCGAATCCGGCTACCTATACAGGCGTTTTTACGGATATCCGTGAACTTTTTTCAAAAACTGTAAGTGCAAAGGCAAAAGGATATACAAGCGGAAGATTTTCATTTAATATAAAGGGTGGAAGATGTGAATCCTGCGAAGGTGACGGCATTATTAAAATAGAAATGCATTTTCTTCCTGATATTTATGTTCCCTGTGAAGTCTGCAAGGGAAAACGCTATAACAGAGAAACTCTTGAAATAAAATACAAAGGTAAGTCCATTTATGACATACTTGAAATGTCTGTAGATGAAGGTGTACTGTTTTTTGAACATATTCCAAAAATCTACAGAAAACTTAAAACACTTCAGGAAGTAGGACTTGGATATATAAAAATTGGTCAGCCTGCAACAACTCTTTCAGGCGGTGAAGCACAGCGTGTAAAACTTGCAACCGAACTTTCAAAACGTTCTACCGGAAAAACCATATATATACTTGATGAGCCTACAACCGGTCTTCATACTGCCGATGTCCACAAACTTATTGACGTACTTCAAAAACTTACTGATAGCGGAAATACTGTTCTTGTCATAGAACATAATTTAAATATGATAAAAGTTGCAGATTATATAATTGATTTAGGTCCTGAAGGTGGTGACGGCGGAGGTCAGGTTGTTATATGTGGCACTCCGGAAGAAGTTTCAAAATGTGATAAGTCATATACAGGAAAATATCTTAAACAATATCTTAATCCTTAACTTCATATCCTGTATAATTATGAAATATATCATATATTTCCGGATATTTTGACTTTGTTCTTATAGGTTTCATATTCATATCAGTAAAGCAATGTGATGTTTTCCCTTCTACGCATAGTTTTCCGGAGTCAAGACTTATTATTTTATAACTTATTTCAAGTCTTGCTCCGTTAAATTTTTCTATTTTAGGATATACCGCAAATGCTTCATCAAAAACAAGAGGAGAGATATAGTGACATTCAACTGATATGACTGGAACCATTACATCAAATGCCTCGATATCTTTAAACGCAAGACCTGCCTCCTGTAAAAAATGTACTCTTGACTCTTCAAACATACGGATATAATTTGAATGATGTACTACCTTCATT
>CAMWNQ010000064.1 GCA_947175655.1 uncultured Clostridia bacterium
ATCTGTACATGTATGGATTAATCCTTTAAGATGCCAGACTGCTGAGGAGTTCAAAAAAATATCTGATGAATTTATTACAAAAAAATGGTTCAATGAATTTGAGGGTGAATATATAGTAAACGTTGATGGCAGAATGTGGCTCAATCCAGCATACAGCGAAGTTACAGAATTAATTGTAAATGGCATTATTGAAATTATAAAAAAATATGATGCAGACGGAATACATATTGATGATTATTTTTATCCGACCGTATCAGAAGATTTTGACGCAAAACCGTTCAGTGAATCAGGAGAGTCAGATTTATCAAAGTGGCGTATTGAAAATATAAATAAACTTGTATCAGAAATTTTTTCGGCTATAAAAGATTATGATGA
The DNA here is from genome assembly GCA_947175655.1 of uncultured Clostridia bacterium. Classification (GTDB taxonomy): domain Bacteria; phylum Bacillota; class Clostridia; order Oscillospirales; family Ruminococcaceae; genus Ruminococcus. The sequence goes on from CAMWNQ010000064.1 coordinate 376, forward strand.
AGATATTTTATTTGGAATAAGTCCTCAGGGAAATATAAATCAGAATTATAATTCACAGTTTGCAGATGTAAAAAAATGGTGCAGTGAAGCAGGTTTTTGTGATTATATCGTTCCGCAGATTTATTTCGGATTTAAAAATGATTCCTGTCCGTTTGATGAGGTTTTTAATCAATGGTATGATATGACAAAAGAATCTGATATTTCTTTGATAATAGGACTTGCAGTATATAAGCAAGGCAAGGAAGATAAATGGGCAGGGGCAGGACAAAATGAATGGATTGATGACCCTGACGTGATAAAAAAACAGCAGGATTTTATAAGTGAATATGAAAATGTCGGATTTTCTCTTTATTATTAATATTTGCTAATTATCGAAATATGTTTACATTTGTCGTAAAATATGTTATTATTGTATTATGATAAAAAATCCGGAGGTATTTTCTATGAAAAAAAAAGCACTTAAAATCTTTGCCATTATTGAAACACTTATAATATTCCTGCTTATTGCTGGAATTGTATATTTTAAAGTTTTTCATGAAAAAAAAGATGATGCAGTATCAGTTTTTAATTCAAAAGAAGTAAGAAACAAAGCTGTAATTGAAAAAAACGAAACAGTTTATCAGACAGACGGAGAAAAAATTTTAATATCAGATTCCGCTTTAGGAGAAATATATCTTCCTGTTATAGAAGGAGTTGAAAAATGCCAGTATAATATAGATAACATAGTAACAAGAAACAACTACTCATTCTACAAGGAAAATAATGAAATAACATCAATATTTGGAATTGATGTATCACAGTATCAGGGCGATATTGACTGGAGAAAAGTAGCGGAATCAGGAGTAAAATTTGCTTTTCTGCGTGCCGGAGTCAGAACTTATGGAGGAGGAGAAATTCATATTGATGATAACTTTCAGAAAAATGCACAGGAAGCTCTTGCAAACGGGATAGATATAGGAGTATATTTTTTCTCACAGGCAATCTCCAAGGAAGAAGCTATTGAAGAAGCCGATTTTCTTATAGATACTATAAGAGGCTATAATATAAAATATCCTGTAGTATTTGACTGGGAAATAATAATGGATGATACGGCAAGAACTGACGGTGTAAGCGTTGATATTCTTGCTGACTGCTGTACTGTATTCTGTGAAAGGGTAAAATCAGCAGGATACAAGCCAATGATTTATCAGAATTTAAGAACTTCATTGCTTAAACTTGATTTGCTCAGACTGAAAGACTATGAATTCTGGCTTGCACAGTATAATGAAAAACCTACTTATATCTATGACTATCAGATATGGCAGTATGCATCTGACGGAACAGTTCCAGGTATTGAAGGAGATGTTGACCTTAATATTTCTTTCAAGGATTATTCAAAAGAATAATGTAATTTATACACAAAAACAATATATAAATATTGTACAGATTATACATTTATTTTTAAAATTCCTGTTATTATTTGCAATTTAAATATAAAAATGCTATAATATTTATTATAATCTAACAAAGGAGAAAAAAATTTTTTTATGAAAACTTCTGCATTAATAGTATGTGCCGGAAAATCTGAACGTATGAAAGGAGTAAATAAAATATTACTGCCTCTCGGAAATTCAACTGTTATAGGAAATACAATGCTTGCATTTGAAAAAGCAGAATCAATAACAGAAATTATAATAGTTGCAAGACAACAGGATTTTGACGCAATAAAATCCGAAGTCGAAAAACTTAACATATCAAAATTCAAAACCTGTACTGAAGGTGGTGCAACACGTCAGCAGAGCGTTATAAATGGTCTCAAATGCATTTCAAAAGAAACCGATATGATTTCCATTCACGATGGTGCAAGACCTCTTGTAAAACCTGAATATATAGAAAAAGTCATCAAAGATGCTTCGGTGTTCGGCGGTGCAACACTTGGAGTTCCTGTAAAAGATACAATAAAAGTTGTAAGTGATAATCTTATAACAGATACTCCCTATCGTCCGTCACTCTATATAACACAGACTCCACAAGTTTTTAAAAAGAAAATATATTTTGAAGGTGTAGATTTTTCAATAGAACACGGTCTTGATTTCACTGATGACTGTCAGCTTGTGGAAGCTATAGGATATAAAGTATATATGACTGAAAGCGATTATACAAATATAAAAATCACTACACCTGAAGATATAAAAATAGCGGAGGTATTATTATGTTCAGAATAGGACACGGATACGATGTACATCAATTTGCCGAAAATAGAAATCTTATACTTGGTGGGGTGAATATACCTTATCAAAAAGGGCTTTTAGGTCACTCAGATGCCGATGTACTTGTACATGCAATTATGGATTCAATACTTGGAGCTTTAGCATTGGGAGATATAGGACATCTTTTCCCTGATAATGATGAAAACTATAAAGATGCAGACAGTATAAAACTTCTGAAAAAAGTTGCAGAAATTATGAATGAAAAGAATTACAGAATAGGAAATATTGATGCTACAGTAATAGCACAAATGCCAAAACTTGCACCATACATAGAAAATATGCGTAAAAATATTGCAGATGCCTGTCAATGTGATATATCAAAAATAAGTGTAAAAGCTACAACAGAAGAAAAATTAGGATTTACAGGAGCACTTCTTGGAATATCAGCACATTCAGTTGTATTGCTTGAAAGAATAAATTAGGGATATACTGTATGGATATAAAAAATATTCTTTTTATCTCTGATTTAGACGGTACTCTTTTTAATTCAAAAGCCGAGATAAGCACTTCTACTGCAAATATAATAAATCGTATAATATATCAGGGGGCAAATTTCAGTTTTGCAACAGCAAGGTCAATATATTCAGCATTGCCTATGACAAAAAGCCTAAATATAAATATACCTTTTATTCTTATGAATGGTGTCAGCATATATGACCATAAAAACAAATATATTAAAAATGAATATATTCCTAAAAAATCATCAATAGAAATATCCGAACTTTTTAAAAAGCACAATATAAAAGGATTTCTTTACAGAATAGTAAATAATATTCTTTACGCCTGTTATACCGAAATAACTGACAATATAATGCAGAGTTTCGCTGAAGAGCGTAAAAACAAATTCGGAAAACCTTTTATTCAATGTAATGATTTCAAGAATATAATAAGCGGAGAAAACGAAATTTACTTTACAACAACAGGAGAATATAAAAAACTTCTTCCGTTAAAAAATGATATTGCAAACCTTGAACATATTGATTTTGCTTTTTATGAAGATAATTATACAAAAAAATGGTTTCTTGAAATATTTTCAAAAAAAGCATCAAAAGCAAATGCAATAAAGTTTATGCGTTCAAAATACGGATTCAAAAAAGTAGTATGCTTTGGAGATAATCTGAATGATATTTCAATGTTCAATGAATCTGATTTATGTATCGCTGTTGAGAATGCGAAACCAGAGTTAAAGCAAAAAGCAGATATCATTACACTTTCAAATGATAATGATGGTGTTGCATTATGGCTTTATGAAAATATTCTGAACCCTTAATTAAAATTAGTAAAAACAGAAAGGATTATAAAAATGAAAAAACTTATGCTTGGAAACGAAGCGTTTGCCAGAGGTCTTTATGAAGCAGGCTGTACAGTTGCCTCGAGCTATCCGGGAACACCTTCCACAGAAATTACTGAATTCACTGCAAAATATGATGAAATCTATGCTGAGTGGGCACCTAATGAAAAAGTTGCAGTTGAAACTGCAATAGGAGCATCAATAGCAGGTGCAAGAAGTTTCAGTGCAATGAAACACGTAGGACTAAATGTTGCATCAGACCCATTATATACAATATCATACTCTGGAGTAAATGGCGGACTTGTAATAGCAGTAGCAGATGATCCTGGAATGCATTCATCACAGAATGAGCAGGACAGCCGTCATCACGCAATAGCATCAAAAGTAATGATGATAGAACCTTCAAATTCTGCTGAATGTAAGGAATTTGCAAAGACTGCTTTTGAACTCTCTGAAAAATTTGATACTCCGGTAATAGTAAGACTTTCTACAAGAGTATCACACTCACAAAGCATTGTTGAACTCTGTGAACGTGAAGAAAGACCTCTTAAAGAATACATAAAAAATCCTCAGAAATATGTTATGATGCCTGCTTTTGCAAGACCACGTCATATATTTGTAGAAGAACGTCTAAAAAATATAACTGAATATGCTGAAACTTCACCGCTTAACCGTATTGAAATATCAGAAAATGCTGAATTCGGTGTTATAGCAAGCGGTGCAGTATATGAATATGCAAAAGAAGCACTCGGAGATAAAGCATCATTCTTAAAGCTTGGCACTATAAATCCAATGCCAGTAAAGCTTATTCAGGATTTTGCCAAAAAATATGATAAAATATATGTCATTGAAGAACTTGATGATATTATAGAAACTCATTGTCATAAAATAGGTGTAAACAATGTAATAGGCAAGGAAATTTTCGGTTTCTGCGGAGAACTTTCACAGACTGTTATATCAGAAAAAATACTTAATAAAAAATCAGAATATGCTGAATTTTCTGAAAATGTACCTGTAAGACCTCCAGTAATGTGTGCCGGCTGTCCTCATAGAGGAGTATTCTATTGTCTTTCAAAATTAAAAGTTAATGTTTCAGGAGATATTGGCTGTTATACTCTCGGAGCATCAGCACCGCTTTCAGCAATTGATACAACTATCTGTATGGGAGCATCTATATCAGCACTCCACGGATTCAATAAAGCAAGAGGAAAAGATGCAGAATCAAAGACAGTAGCTGTAATAGGTGATTCTACTTTTATGCACAGCGGAATGACAGGACTTGTAAATATAGCATACAACTCAACGAATTCAACCGTTATTATTCTTGATAACTCAATCACAGGAATGACAGGACATCAACAGAATCCTACAACAGGAAAAAATTTAAAGGGAGATCCTGCTGCTGCTGTTAATCTGGAAGCACTTTGCAAAGCCCTTGGAATAAACAGAGTAAGAGTAGTTGACCCTTATTCACTCGCTGAAACAGAAAAAGCTATAAAAGAAGAACTCGCTGTTGAAGAACCATCTGTTATTATATCAAGAAGACCTTGTGCATTACTTAAATATGTAAAGCATAAGCCGCCACTTAAAACTGATTCTGAAAAATGCAAAGGCTGTAAAATGTGCATGAAGCTTGGATGTCCTGCAATATCAATGAAAGACGGAAAAGCAGTTATTGACCATACACAATGCGTAGGCTGTGGAATATGTCAGGAAATGTGCAGATTTGATGCTATTTTATAAATGGAAATATGAGGGAAAATAATATGAATGAAGAAATTTACAAGGCTTTTGAAGAATGGCTCAATAATATTATGAAAAATGATATGCCGGATAACGTTCAGGCTTATAACTTCAATATATATGATGAAACTGATGAATCCGGAAAAGACCTCAAAACATACGGAATACAGCTTATAGCATCTGATAAATTTGATGAAGAAGATGGTGGTGAATGGGCTTGTAGTGAAATATATTCATCTGAAGAGGATATTTTCTGTATTGACCATTCCGACGAAGAAAATGCAGACAGCAAAAGGGGCCTTGAATTTATAAGCAGTCTTATAGAAAAATACCTTGATAATGGACTTTATAAAGATAAGTTCAAATCAGTAAAAGCAGTTGGTGCAGGATTTATCGACGGTGATATTGAAATAATTAAATGTACAAAATAAAGGAGATTTATATATGGATACTAAATCAGTTATGATAGTAGGCGTAGGCGGACAAGGTTCACTCCTTGCATCACGTCTCTTAGGAAATGTACTTCTTTCACAGGGATTTGATGTAAAAGTCAGTGAAGTACATGGAATGTCTCAAAGAGGCGGTTCGGTTGTTACATATGTAAAATATGGAGAAAAAGTATATTCACCGATTATCGAAAAGGGCGAAGCAGATATTATTATATCTTTTGAAGAACTTGAATCTGCAAGATGGATACCATATCTTAAAAAGGGCGGACATCTTATAACATCAACACAGAAAATTGACCCTATGCCAGTTATTACAGGAGCAGTAAAATATCCTGAAAACATTACAGAAAAGATAAAACAAGCAGGTATAGATATTATATCAGTAGATGCACTTTCCCTTGCTGAACAGGCAGGAACATCAAAAGCTTCAAACGTTGTGTTAATGGGTGTACTTTCAACAAAAATGGGATTTGATGAATCAGTTTGGCAGAATGCTATTGAACAGTGTGTACCTGAAAAATTCCTTGAACTCAATAAAAAGGCTTTTGCTCTTGGAGTACAGAATGCATGATAAATCCGTTTGATAATAATAATTATCAGGTATTATTAACACTGAAATTAATAAAAGATATGTACAAGGATTTTCCGGTTGATGCAACAAAAAAATATCTTAAATATTTTCTGGATAATATGCTCAAAGATACAATTGTAAAATATGATGAATCATATATAATATGGGCTTTTTCTTGTATATATGATAATATTCTCAATCACTATGATTATTCATCTTATTGTTTATACAACGGTGAAAGTTATTCTTCTGAATACATTTCAATATGTGAGTCCATTAAAAAAGGTCTGGAAAGAAAAAAATTTTTTACGAAAAAACCAGTATATAATCTTTCAAAAATAATTCAGGATATTATTGATTCTCTGGATTTTGTAATCGGTGTTGTATATCATTCGGAAATTATGGAAATTATGGAATCAAAAAATTCTGAAAAGGAATTTGAAAGTACAATAATTGATTTGCAGAACCGTCTGAGTTCACATATTGAATATGATAAATTAACTATTTAAAGGAGAAACCAATGGAAAGATACTGGAATCAGGAAATCGAATGCATGTCACGTGAAGACATGAAAAAATTACAGGATAAAAGACTCGTTGAACAGATAAAACACGTTTATGAAAATGTTCCTTATTACAAAAATCTTATGGACGAAAAGGGAGTAACACCAGATGATATAAAATCAACTGATGACCTTCACAAACTCCCATTCCTGACAAAAGCTGATTTGCGTGAAGCATATCCTTATGGACTTCTTGCAAAACCTCTTTCAGAATGTGTCAGAATACAGTCAACAAGCGGTACTACAGGAAAAAGAGTAGTTGCATTCTATACTCAGAATGATATTGACTTGTGGGAAGATTGCTGTGCAAGAGCGATAACAGCAGCCGGAGGTACAAAAGATGATGTATGTCAGGTATGTTATGGATACGGACTTTTTACAGGTGGTCCCGGATTAAATGGTGGTTCACATAAAGTAGGCTGTCTCACACTTCCTATGTCGTCAGGTAACACAGAAAGACAAATACAATTTATGAGAGATTTAGGCTCAACAATTCTCTGCTGTACACCGTCATACGCAGCATATATAGGTGAAACACTTCACGAAATGGGCTTTACTCCTGATGATATAAAACTTAAAGCCGGAATCTTCGGTGCTGAACCGTGGACAGAAGAAATGCGTCACGAAATAGAAAAACTTCTTGGTATAAAAGCATATGATATATATGGACTTACTGAAACAAGTGGCCCTGGTGTATCGTTCGAATGCAGTGAACAGACCGGTATGCATATAAATGAAGACCATTTTATACCTGAAATAATAGACCCTAATACAGGTGAAGTCCTTCCGGAAGGTTCAAAGGGTGAACTTGTATTTACAAGCATCACAAAAGAAGCATTTCCACTTATAAGATACAGAACACGTGATATATGTATTCTTACAAGAGAAAAATGCTCCTGCGGAAGAACCCTCATAAAAATGTGCAAACCTATGGGCAGAAGTGATGATATGCTTATAATCCGAGGAGTAAATGTATTCCCGTCACAGATTGAAACAGTACTTATTGAAAAGGGATACTCTCTTAATTATCAGATTGAAATTGACCGTATAAATAACAGTGATACTCTTGATATCAATGTAGAAATAAAGCCAGAACAGTCTGAAAATATTCAGGCAGAAGAAAAGAAACTTGCATCAGCTATAAAAATAATGCTCGGAATAAATCCTAAAGTACATCTTGTGCCAGAAAAGACTATCACAAGAAGTGAAGGAAAGGCAGTTCGTGTTATAGATAAACGTCATCTTCATTAAATCCAGATTAAATTTAAATTTATATTTTTTTATAAAATATTCTGAAAAACACTTGACATTTTCCTAAAATATTGTATAATTAATAGTAAGAGATGATTTTTTTAAGACCATTAGAAATTTTTTAGTCTATTAAAGACAAACAGAAAATTTCTGAATATTTATATTTATAAAAAGGAGTTGAATTAAAATGGGCTTTATTGATAAGTTTAATGATATGAGCAAAATGGCTAATGACAAAGCTAAAAACATCAGCGAAGCTAATAACCTCAAGAGAAAAATTCTTTACGAGGAAGAAAGAATAGTTGAAATCTTTGCAGATATCGGCAAGAAATATTACAAGAACCCTAACGAAGACCCTAACGTTTTCCGTGTTCTTTGCGAAGATATCGATACAAGAAGAAGAAGAATCAAGAGAATGCGTTTTGAACTTAATGAAATAAGAGGATACAAAATTTGTCCTAAGTGTAATTCAGAAGTAAAGGACAGCTTCCAGTTCTGCGGAGTTTGCGGTGCAAGACTTCCTGACCCAGAAGATGAAGATTTTACATCTCTTGAAACAAATGACTATTATACAGAAAGCAGTAACAATTTCTTTAACGCTGATTCACAAAAAAATTATTAATCTTTTTTACTGCTCAGTTTTATCTGAGCAGTTTTTTTGTTGTAATGAAAGGAAACAATCAAAATGAAATACTTAAAAAATATAAT
>CAMWNQ010000065.1 GCA_947175655.1 uncultured Clostridia bacterium
ACAGTTTGACGTTCTTCAGGAACACTTGCAAGAATTGTTTCTATATCTTCACGGAAGCCCATATTAAGCATTTCATCAGCTTCATCAAGGATGATAGTTTTCAAATTGTCAAGTTTCAATGTTTTTCTTCTCATGTGATCCATAACACGTCCAGGAGTGCCTACAACAATATTCACGCCTCTTTTGAGTTCATGAATCTGTTTTTCCATACTTGCACCGCCGTACACTGCACATATCTTTACAAATTTTTTGTATTTTGAAAACTTTTTAAGTTCTTCACAAGCTTGCATGGCAAGTTCTCTTGTAGGACAAAGAATAAGAACAGATACGTTCTTGTCATTTGGCTGGATAGTTTCAACAGCCGGTATTCCAAAAGCCGCTGTTTTGCCTGTTCCTGTATTTGAACGTCCTGTCACATCGTATCCGTCTGTTAAAAGGGGAATGGTTTTTTTCTGGATATCTGTCATTTCTGAGAATCCGAGTTCCTTAACAGCCATTAAAAGTTCCTGAGATAAATTAAATTCATTAAATTGCATTTTAAGTCCTTTCTGTTACTGTGCCTGATATATTTATTCATATCATAAGTTTAGATTTGTGAATTTGGTCTCGTCTTATATAATAACATAATTTTTTTGTAAAGTCAACTTACCTGTTTATTTTTTTATATGCCATATAATAATGACATAAGGTTTACAATAAATTATTTTTAAGGGTTGACAAAATACAAATTATGGATTAAAATAAGTTATGGGAGCTTGTGTTGCAGGCTGAGAGGGAGTAATCTAACTCCGACCGCTATACCTGTTTGGATAATGCCAGCGTAGGGATTTACATAAGTAATAAAACTATCAGGATACATTATACCTTTCGGGTAGAGTGTATTTTTTTTATTATTTTTATAATTTAATTAGGAGATGATTTTTTGAATATGACACAAATGGCATCGGCTAAAAAAGGTATAATTACTAAAGAAATGCAGATTGTTTCTGAAAAGGAAAATATACTGGCTGAAGAAATTATGAAAGGTGTTGCATCGGGAGTTATTGCAATACCAGCAAATGTAAATCACAAATCGCTTTCACCAGAGGGAATAGGTTCAGGACTTCGCACAAAAATAAATGTCAATCTTGGAATATCTGGCGATAAAAATGACTATGAAGCTGAAATGGAGAAAGTAAAGCTTGCAATTGATTTCAAGTGTGAAGCGATTATGGATTTATCAAATTATGGAAAAACTAATACTTTCAGAAAAAAATTAATTGATATGTCACCAGCTATGATTGGAACTGTTCCTATGTATGATGCTGTAGGCTATCTTGAAAAAGATTTGCTTGAGATTACTGCAAAAGATTTTCTCAAAGTCGTTGAGGCTCATGCAAAAGAGGGTGTTGATTTTATGACCATTCACGCAGGTATTAATAAACGTGCTGTTGAATGTTTTAAACGTTCAAAGAGACTTACAAATATAGTTTCAAGAGGCGGTTCTCTTCTTTTTGCTTGGATGGAAATGACAGGCAACGAAAATCCTTTTTATGAATATTATGATGATGTACTTGAAATATTAAGGAAGTATGATGTAACTATAAGTCTTGGTGATGCTCTCCGTCCCGGCTCTATCGCTGACAGTACGGATGCCGGTCAGATAAGTGAGCTTATCGAACTTGGAAACTTGACAAAGCGTGCTTGGGATAAAGATGTACAAGTAATGGTTGAAGGTCCAGGACATATGGCGTTGAATGAAATATCAGCAAATATGACTTTGCAAAAAAAACTTTGTCATAATGCACCTTTCTATGTATTAGGGCCACTTGTAACGGATATAGCTCCTGGATATGATCATATAACTTCTGCTATAGGTGGAGCTGTAGCAGCATCAAGTGGTGCGGATTTTCTTTGCTATGTAACACCTGCGGAACATCTTAGACTTCCAGATATCAATGATGTTAAAGAAGGTATAATTGCAAGCAAAATAGCTGCACACGCAGGAGATATTGCTAAAGGTGTTAAAAATGCAAGAGATATTGATAATAAAATGAGCGATGCAAGAAGACGTGTTGACTGGGACGAAATGTTCACATATGCCATTGACAGGGAAAAGGCAGAGCGATATTTTAATTCTGCACCGCCTTCTGAAAAGCATACTTGTTCAATGTGTGGAAAGATGTGTGCTATGAGAACTACAAATATGATTCTTGAAGGAAAAGAAGTAAAATTTTGTTCAGAAAAATAATATAAATAGGGTGTTTTTTATGATAAAAATTAATGGAAGCAATACTCCTAGGGCTGAGGGAAAAACTATTCTTGATTATCTTGAAAGTTCTGGATATGTGCCTTTAAGGGTTGCTGTTGAGGTTAATAACACAATAATTTCAAGAGATGATTTTGATAAATATATAATTTCTGATAATGATGAAATTGAAATTGTTGCTTTTATGGGAGGAGGTTAATACACTATGGAAGATAAAAAATTAAGTACCGGTGCAAAAGTAGGATATTTTTTCTTATCACTGGTTCCGTTTATAGCTTTTTGGGTTATACAGCTTGGAGTTACTGTTTTATTTATGATTCCAAGAATGGTTGAATTGATGTCTGCTTTGAATAATGACGATATGGAAGCTTATAATAAGATTATTGCTGATATTTCTCCGCCTGCTACAATTGTAATGCATATATTAATAGTCATTGCTTTTAGTATTTGGTATTTCTTTGGGAGAAATAAAAGTGAGAATATACCAAAATTTAAATTTAATGGTATGGTTCTTCTCGTAACTTTTACTATGGCTCTTTCAATGAGTTTTATGAGCAATACAACTGTGCTTATTCAAGAGCGTTTTTTCCCTAAAGTTGTTGAGGAATATGAAAGATTGGCAGAAATGTCAGGATTAGGAGTAAATATAATAACTATTATTGCTGCTACTTGTCTTGCACCAATAGGGGAAGAACTTATATGTCGTGGAATGGTATTGACTTATGCAAGAAAATCACTTCCGTTCTGGTTGGCTAATATTATACAGGCTTTGATGTTCGGAATAATGCATATGAATTGGGTACAGGGTACTTATGCTTTTATTATAGGTCTCATTCTTGGATATGCAGTAAAAAGATATAACAGTATAATTCCGTCAATGATTATGCATTTCTTTGTGAACTCAATATGTTCAGTAATTATGGCTTTAATCTTTAATTTTGTTCCTGCTGCTATTGTTACTATAGTTATAACATCAGTAATTTCTGTTATAGCTGTTTCAGGAAGTTGCATACTTATAAATAAAAATACGACAGAAACGAGGTGAAATTTAAATTATGATTGATGTATGTCTTGCAGGAACAGGAGGAATGTTGCCTATGCCTGAAAGATGGCTTACCTGTTTCTGGCTTGAATATAACGGAAAAGCTTGTCTTATTGACTGCGGAGAGGGTACACAGATTACACTTTCTAAAAATGGTTGTAAAATAAGTCGACTTGATGCTTTGTTTATAACTCATATTCATGCTGACCATATATCAGGACTTCCGGGATTGCTTTTGTCACTTGGAAATTATGGGAAAACCGGAGTACTTAAAATATACAGTCACAGCGAGGTATATGGAATTATAAAAAGTCTCTGTTGCATATGTCCTGTACTGCCTTTTGAAATTGAGTTTCATGAATTATCATCAGACAACATTTCAGAGTTTAAATGGAATGATATTGATGTAAAGTCAATTCCTCTTAAGCATAGTATAGAATGTCTCGGATATTCATTTACTCTTAACCGAAAGCCTGTATTTAATCCTCAGAAGGCGAAGAGTTTAAATATAGATGTTAAATATTGGAAGACTCTTCACGAGGGCAAAAATATAGAAATAGATGGCAATATAATTACTTCTGATATGGTTACTGATGAAAAACGTTTGCCTCTGAAAATTACATATATGACGGATAGTGTATATTTTGATGAAATGATTGATTTTGCTGAAAATTCTGATTTGCTTGTATGTGAAGGAATGTACGGTGATGATGAATATATTGATAAAATGCGTGAAAAGGGTCATATGGTTTTTTCTCAGAGTGCAAAGGTTGCTTTAGAATCACATTCAAAAAAGTTATGGCTTACACATTATAGTCCGGCACTTGTAAATCCTTTTGAGTATGAGGAGAATATTAAAAAGATTTTCACAAATACTGTAATAAGCCGTGATGGTGAACGAATGACGCTTAAATAGTGTCATTAGCTTATTGGATTTTGAAAGGAGCATATATATTATGTCTGTTATAACTATTACAAATGAAAATTTTCAGTCAGAAGTTATGGAATCTGATAAAAATGTCCTGCTTGATTTCTGGGCATCTTGGTGCGGACCTTGTAAAATGGTATCACCTGTTGTTGATGAGATAGCAAAAGAAAATCCGGACATCAAAGTGGGAAAGATAAATGTCAATGAACAGCCTGAACTTGCCCGAGCTTTTCAAATACAGAACATTCCTGCTTTTGTAACTGTAAAAAACGGAAGAATCAGTAATTTTTCAGTCGGTGCAAAGTCAAAATCTGAAATTCTTTCACTATTTAGAAAATAATATTTATTATTTTAATAGTATTTATATTAAAAAATGGGGTGAACAACTTTCTGGTTTTGTTTACCCCAGAAATATATTTTAAGGAAGCGAATGTTAAATGGATAAAAATAATGATAATCTTATTATCGGAGGTCATGAATTCAAATCAAGATTTATACTTGGTTCGGGAAAATATTCTTTGGAACTTATAAAATCTGCAATTGAAAATGCCGGAGCAGAAATTATTACACTTGCTCTCAGACGTGCTAACAATGGTGGAGAAGCAAATATACTTGATTATATTCCGGAAGGCATAACGCTTTTGCCCAATACTTCTGGTGCAAGAAATGCAGACGAAGCGGTCAGAATAGCAAGACTTTCAAGGGAACTTGGATGTGGTGATTTTGTCAAGGTTGAAGTTATAAGGGATTCAAAATATCTTCTTCCTGATAACTATGAAACAGTAAAGGCTACTGAAATACTTGCAAAAGAGGGTTTTATTGTAATGCCTTATATGTATCCTGATTTAAATACTGCAAGGGATTTAGTCGGTGCCGGAGCATCAGCAGTAATGCCTTTAGCATCTCCGATAGGTTCTAACAAGGGACTTTCAACTAAAGAATTTATAAAGATTTTAATTGATGAAATAGATTTGCCTGTAATAGTTGATGCCGGAATCGGAAGACCTTCTCAGGCCTGTGAAGTTATGGAAATGGGTGCAGCTGCTGTTATGGCTAATACAGCGATAGCTACGGCAGGAGATATTCCATTAATGGCAGAATCTTTTAAAAATGCGATTGAAGCAGGAAGAATGGCATATCTTTCCGGTTTGGGACGTGTAAAGGAAACGGGTGCATCTGCATCATCACCGCTTACCGGATTTTTGGGTGAATGAGGTGAAATTTAAATGCTTTTAAATCATATGGAATATATTGAAGGTATGGAAAATATAGGCTCTGAAATTCAGGACAAGGTTATAAGTGAAATGAATTCATATAATCCTGATAATTATACTGAACAAGATGTAATAAATGCCATTGAAAGTGATGTATGTACTGTTGAGGATTACAAAGCTCTTCTTTCACCATCAGCTGAAAAATTTCTTGAGGAGATAGCTCAGAAAGCAAGAATGGAAAAGCAAAAGCATTTTGGAAATTCGGTTTATATGTTTACTCCACTTTATATATCTAATTACTGTGAAAATCTTTGTGTTTATTGTGGATTTAACTGTAAAAATAATATAACCCGTGCCAAGCTTAACAGTGAGGAGATAGAAAGAGAGATGAAAGCAATTTCCAAGAGTGGTTTGCAAGAAATACTTCTTCTGACTGGTGAAAGCCGCAAATTTTCAAATGTTGAATATATAGGTGAAGCCTGTAAAATAGCATCAAAATATTTCAGAACTGTAGGACTTGAAATATACCCGGTAAATTCTGATGAATATTCATATCTTCATAAATGTGGTGCAGATTTTGTAACAGTTTTTCAGGAAACTTATAATTCTGATAAATATGCTGAACTTCATCTTGGCGGACATAAAAGAATTTTCCCTTATAGAATAAATGCTCAGGAAAGGGCATTGATGGGAGGTATGCGTGGGGTAGGATTTGCAGCACTTCTGGGTCTAGATGATTTTCGAAAAGATGCTTTTGCAGTTGGAATGCATGCCAGCCTGATTCAGAAAAAATATCCTCATGCAGAAATCGCAATATCTTGTCCAAGACTTCGTCCGATAAAAAATAATGAGAATATAAATCCCCGTGATGTACATGAAAAACAGCTTTTACAGATAATATGTGCATACAGAATATTTCTGCCTTATTCCAACATAACTATTTCTACAAGAGAAAATGCAAAATTCCGTGATAATATTGTAGATATATCCGCTACAAAGATTTCAGCAGGTGTTGATGTCGGAATAGGTGGTCACAGTGATCAAAATAAAAAGGGTGACGAACAGTTTGAGATTTCTGATGCAAGAAACGTAAAGGAAGTTTATAATGCTCTTGTAGAAAAGGGATTACAGCCTGTAATGAGTGATTATATTTATGTTTAATCCTGAAATTATATGTATTACCCAAAGCAGTCTTTTTGATAATATTTCTGAATTCCTTAATCAGACAGAAAAAATTTGCAAGGGAAATATAAACAGAATTATTTTGCGTGAAAAGCATCTGACTGAATCAGAATATTTTAAACTGGCGGTTGAAGTGAAAAATATATGCATTAAATATAATATCCCATTTACTGTGCATAATTTTCTTGATATTGCTGAAAACCTGGAATGTGAATATTTTCATTGTCCTTTTTCTTTACTTAAAGACAATATAAACCGATTTAAATATACCGGAGTTTCTGTGCATTCCGAATCCGAAGCAAGAAATGCTGAAAAGCTTGGAGCATTTTATATAACAGCAGGTCATGTATTTGAAACACAATGTAAAGCAGGTCTTAAACCAAGAGGAACAGATTTTATAAATCAGATATGCAATTCTGTAAATATACCTGTTTATGCAATAGGCGGAATAAATTCAGAAAACATATATCTTTTAAAAGATACAGGAATTAAAGGAGTTTGTCTTATGTCATCGCTTATGAAATCTGAAAATCCTGAAAAATATATCGAAGAACTTAAAATTAATATGGCGGATTGTTGATACAATCCGCCTTTTTTTATATCATACCATAAAGAGAGTGAGAAATATCTGATTCGATTCTTAATAATCTATTATACTTTGCGGTTCTGTCACTTCGACATGGAGCACCGGTTTTAATCTGACCAGCATTAGTTCCAACAGCAATATCCGCAATAGCAGTTTCTTCAGTTTCGCCAGAGCGATGAGATATTACCGCTGTATACCCGTTTTCCTTTGCGAGCTGTATTGCACGAAGTGCTTCTGATAAAGGTCCGATTTGATTATATTTTATTAATACGGAATTACCAGCACATTCTTTAATACCTTTTCTAATATGCTTTGTATTTGTGACAAATAAATCATCGCCTACAAGCTGAACCTGTCCACCTATTTTTGAAGTTATATTACTCCAGCCGTTCCAGTCTTTTTCGCCCAGAGGGTCTTCAAGAGATATTATCGGATAAGTTTTTATTAGATTTTCCCAGTAAGTTATTAATTCATCAGATGTCATATCAATATTTCTTTTTGGAAGATGATAGATATTATTATCAGTATACCATTCACTGGAAGCAGCATCAAGTGCGATTTTTACATCATTTGTATTATATCCGGCAGTTTTTATTGCAGAGAGGATTACTTCTATAGCCTGTTCATCAGATTCAAGATTAGGAGCGAATCCTCCCTCATCACCAACTCCAGAACCTAATCCCTTAGCTTTTAAGATACTGCCTAAAGCGTGATATATTTCACTTCCCATTCTTAGAGCTTCTTTAAAACAGCAAGCACCTACAGGCATAATCATAAATTCCTGAATATCAACATTATTTGAAGCATGAACTCCGCCATTAAGAATATTCATCATAGGTGCTGGGAGACGGTTTGCAGTTATACCGCCTATAAGTTTATAAAGAGGTAGTCTATAATGTTTTGCAACGGCTTTTGCTGTAGCAAGTGATACTGCAAGAATTGCATTTGCTCCAAGATTTGATTTGTTTTCTGTACCATCAAGTTTAATCATAGTACAGTCTACTTTTTTCAAATCAGTTGCACATATGCCTTTAAGTGCAGGAGCAATAACAGTATTTATATTAGAAACGGCTTTAAGAACTCCGTTTCCATTGTATCTTTCGTCATTATCACGAAGTTCAACAGCTTCATATATGCCGGTTGATGCTCCGGAAGGTACACTTGCACTTCCGATTGAACCGTCATCAAGCATTACTTCAGCTTTTACAGTTGGTTTTCCTCTTGAATCAAGAATTTCAAAACCATAGATTTTATCAATTACTGCTGACATAAACAAACACCTCCAGAAGTAAACGGAGCATCATACTCCCTTATAAAATATCCATGATTTTTTCCGCATACAGGACATACTGCTGGCGGTTCAGATGATTCGTGAATATGACCGCAGTTAAGGCATACCCAACGTTCTGTTTTATCAGACCTGAAAAGCTTGTCATCTTTTAAAAGATGGGAGAAATACTGAAATCTTTCACGGTGTGTTTTTTCTATCTCTGCAATCAGATTAAACTTGGCAGATGCTTCTGTAAAACCTTCATTTTTTGCAATTTCTGCGAACTTTGGATATGCGATTTCTGCTTCGTCATTTTCATTGTGAATTGATGACATTAAAAGCTTTGAAACATCGTCATAAACATCAGCTGGATATCCTCCGGTTATTTCAATATTGTTTCCCGCTGATTCCTTGAGAAGATTATAGAAAACTTCTGCATGAGCTTTTTCCTGTTCACCAGTAAACCTGAATATTTCACCAAGTACAAATAAATTATTCTGTTTTGCTGTACATTCTGCAAAAGTATATCTGTTTCTTGCCTGACTTTCTCCTGCAAATGAACGCATAAGATTTATTTTTGTTTCACTGTTTAAAAAATCCGT
Source organism: uncultured Clostridia bacterium (assembly GCA_947175655.1). Taxonomy (GTDB): domain Bacteria; phylum Bacillota; class Clostridia; order Oscillospirales; family Ruminococcaceae; genus Ruminococcus. The sequence continues at coordinate 9,073 of CAMWNQ010000065.1, forward strand.
ATTCATAAATAAAAACCTCCTTTTCAGTTTATTATTGACTGCTGAAAAGGAAATTATTCTTTATTTTATATTTGATTTATTTTTTAATTTTATTTTTGAG
>CAMWNQ010000066.1 GCA_947175655.1 uncultured Clostridia bacterium
CTTTTATTATATCTATGTAAAAATTTTCATCAGCAGAAATATATACAGGCTTATTGGGAGAAATCATTTTTCTTTTATCTGTAAGATAAATAACAACTCTTGTCTTTCCGGAATGCAGACTCAGAATTTTATTTATGTCTGCAAAAGACGATATATTATCTGAATTCATCTTTATACAGAATTTCATTTCTGACAACAGTTTTTCTGTATCATCAGTATCATATATTTCATCACATATTATGTTTGCTTTTTCATTTCTCAAAGATATGTGACCATTTATAAATAATATATTATCGTCTTTAATTCTGGAGGAAAAAGCTTTATAGGTATCCGGAAAAACTACAGCTTCTATTTCATCTGTTTCATCTTCAAGAACCAAAAAGCTCATTTTTCTACCGTCTTTTGTAGTATGGATTTTGAAAGACTGAACGGAACATAACAACTTTACTTTTAATCCGTCTTTTTTTTCAATATCTTTTATATTTACCGTTTTCAAATATACTTTAAGATATTCATAATCATTAAGCGGATTGCCGGAAAGATATAATCCTGATGCTTCTTTTTCCATTCTTAAAAGCACTTTTCTTTCATACTCCCTGAGCGGAGGTATCCTTATATTATGTTTTGTACTTCCTGCAATATCAAGAAAATTAAGCTGTCCCTCTATTTCAGATGATTTTCCTGATAATACTGAATTCATAATGCTTTCATAATGTTCAAGCATCTGATGACGGTTTAAATCCAGATTATCAAATGCACCGGCTTTTATCATATTCTCAACAGCACGCTTATTAATTTCACGTCCACTTGTTCTTTCACAAAAATCCTGAAAACTTCTGTAGTTGCCATTAAGCTGTCTTTCACGCATTATCTTTTCAACCATTCCGCTTCCTACATTTTTTATTGCAAGAAGTCCGAAATATATTGAATTGCCTGATACTGAAAACTTTCCGGAACTTATATTGATATCCGGCTTCATTATTTCTGTACCTTCAGCACGGCAAAGTGAAATATATTCAAGAAGTTTTGTGTTGTTTGACATTACACTTGACATAAGTGATGCCATATATTCCTTAAAATAATGACATTTAAGATATGCTGTCTGATATGCAATATAAGCATATGCTGTACTATGAGAACGATTGAAGGCATATGAAGCAAATCCTGACATTTCATCAAAAATACTTTCAGCAACTTCATATGAAATATTATTTTCAACTGCACCTTCAATAAAGCTGTTTTTCTCTTTCATCATAATATCGTGTTTTTTCTTGCTCATAGCGTGTCTTACGACATCAGCGTGTCCATAGGAAAATCCGGCAAGCTTACGACATATTTCCATAACCTGTTCCTGATATATGATACAGCCATATGTATTTTTAAGTATATCTTCAAGTGCAGGATGCTTATATTTAACATTTTCGGGATTGTTTCTATTTTTTATATATAATGGTATCGAATCCATAGGTCCTGGACGGTAAAGAGATATTATTGCTATTATATCTTCTATATTATCCGGTTTAAGCTTCATTACAAGATTTCTTATTCCCTGACTTTCAAACTGAAATACTCCAGCAAGATTTCCTGATGACATCATATTGTATACTTCCTTATCATCAACAGGTATCTTTGATATATCAAAATCTGGATTGTATTTCTTTATCTTGTTTACTGTATCTTTGATTACTGTAAGATTTCGTAGTCCGAGAAAATCCATTTTAAGAAGTCCCAGATTTTCCAATTCTGTCATTGTATACTGTGTTACTACAGTTTCATCATTTTTTTGAAGCGGAACTATTTCACTCAGAGGAAAAGCCGATATTACTACTCCGGCAGCGTGAGTCGTTGCGTGACGTGGCATTCCTTCAATGCGTATTGCCATATCAATAAGCTTATGTACTGATTCATCAGATTTATAAAGAATCTGCAATTTTTCATCTTTTTCAAGAGCTTCTCGGAGATTTTCATACTCCCCGACAAGTTTTGCAGTTTCATCACAAAGTTTATACGGAAGTTCCATAACACGTCCTACATCACGTATTGATGCACGTGCTTTGAGTGTATCAAATGCTATGATTTCAGAAACCCTGTCTTTTCCGTAACGTTCTATTACATAGTCTTTTACTTTCTGACGTTCTTCAATACAGAAATCAATGTCAAAGTCAGGCATACTCAATCTTTCAACATTCAGAAATCTTTCAAAAAGCAAATTATATTTAACGGGGTCAATATCGGTTACCTCTATACAATACGCACACAGGCTTCCTGCTCCTGAACCTCTTCCAGCTCCCACCGCAATATTATTTGTCTTGGCATACTTTACAAAATCCCATACTATAAGATAATAATCTGTATATCTGGTCTTTGTTATAACATCAAGTTCGTGTTCAAGTCTTTCAATAACCTCAGAAGAAGGATTTTTTCCGTATCTTTTATACATTCCGTCAGTGCATAGTTTTCTAAAAAATATATTGTTATCGCTTACGCCGTTCATTTTAAACTCAGGGATTTTTATATTGCCGAATTCAAATTCAAAATTGCATTTTTCTGCTATAAGTGATGTATTTAATACAGCCTGTTCATGACCCCTGAAAAGTTCATACATCTCTTCCGTGGATTTTACATAGGATTCATTTCCGGAAAACATATCCGTTTTTTCATATATTGATTTATTTATCTGTATGCAGAATAAAGTCTTCTGCATATCACTGTCAGATTTTTCTATATAATGACAATCATTTGTTGCTGAAAGTGGTATTCCTGTTTCTTGGGAAAGTCTGTAAAGCTGTGGAAGAAGTTTAAAATCGTCATCAGTTTTATGATTCTGGACTTCTATATAGTAATCATCACCAAAAACTTTTCTGTACTTTTCTGCTGTAAGCTTTGCAGAATCATAATCCGAATTTAAAAGATTTCTTGCAATTTCACCAGCCATACATCCTGAAAGACATATAAGTCCCTCGTGATATTTTTCAAGAAGTTCAAAATCTATTCTTGGTCTGCTGTAAAAACCTTCTAGATTTGAAACAGAAACCATTTTTATAAGATTTTTATATCCTGTTTCATTCTTGCATAAAAGAATAAGATGATATGGAGATGAATCAAGTTTATATTCTCTATCAAATCGTGTACGTCTTGCAACATATACTTCACAGCCGATAATAGCCTTTATATTATATTTTTTTGCTGTTTTATAGAATTCAACTGCTCCATACATACAGCCATGATCAGTTATAGCAACAGCTTCCTGTCCAAGACTTTTTATATGACTGAAAAGTTTATCTATCCTGCAAGCACCGTCAAGAAGACTGTATTCCGTATGCAGATGAAGATGTACAAAATCATTTTTGTTCATTGTTTTTCAAATCCCCACTTTTTATACGTTCAGCTATTGCAGATATTTTTTTAAATCTGTGATTCACTCCGGAACGGCTTATAGGATTTTTTAAACTTTCTCCTATTTCCTGTAAAGTCATCTCAAAATTATTCATACGAATCATTGCAACTTCTTTAAGTTCTTCCGGTATATTGTCAAGTCCGATTGCATTATCAATTATTTTTATATTTTCAATCTGATTATATGACGCATTCACAGTTTTATTTATATTTGCAGTATCACAGTTTCTTATACGATTTGCTTTATTGCTGAATGTCTTTAAAATTTTTATATTCATTATCTCCAAAGTAGAATTAGTTGCACCTATATAGGTCAAAACATCTTCTATTGATTCACTTTCTTTGAGATATACTATATAATTATTTTTTCTTTCAGAAATTTTTACTTTTGTTTTGATACCTAAAAGTAAATCTGATATTATATTTGCTTTTGCCTCATCAGCAACTTTAAACTCTAAATGATAATCCTTTTCAGGACTGTTCACACTTCCACATATTAAAAAAGCTCCTGCCAGAAATGAACATTTTAAATTTCTGCTCAATAATATATTTTCACGTTTTCCTGTTTCATAGAAATCAAATATCAATGATAAATCTTTTTCAGAATCTATTTTCAATGAATATAAAACCGAATTTCTTATTTTGCGTGATGAGTCCAGATGAAGTTGAATTTTTCCTTCAAAAAGTTCATTGAAAAGATTTTCAGTAAATTTCATAACTTCAAGATTTTCACTTTGAATTACTATCAAATCACTTGCCATTTTTTTTGAGTACAGCATTATTCCATAAAGACACGCAAATTTTCTGTCAGGATTTTTTTCTATAAAAGAAAATATCTCACTTTTTACCTCGTTTGAAAAGGACATTAAAAATCACTCCTTAATTTTTTCTGTCCTTAGTTATATCACGATGATATTTTTGGACTTTATAGCCTTTTGAAGAAATATGTTCTGCCATAAGCTCCGCAAAAGTGATTGAACGATGCTTGCCCCCTGTACAGCCAAAGGATATTACTATCTGACTTTTGCCCTCTGTTGTATATAAAGGGAGAAGAAAATCTATTAGGTCTTCAAGCTTCTTCATAAGTTCCTTTGACTGTTCAAAATTCATAACATAATCTCTGACGCAACTGTCACAGCCTGTATGATGCCTAAGTTCCGGAATATAAAATGGATTCGGAAGACATCTTACATCAAATATCAGGTCTGATTCTGTTGATACTCCATATTTAAATCCGAATGACATAACTTTTACTGTTATTGAGTCAGAAGGATTTTCAAGAAATAAATCCCTTATCTGTTCTTTAAGCTGGTTTACTGAAAGATATGAAGTTTCAATATAATAATCAGCTATTTCACGCAGTTCAGAAAGCTGATTTGCTTCATACTCTATAGCTTCGTGAAGATTCCCATTAAATTTTTCGTCGAGAGGATGTTTTCTTCTGGTTTCCTTATATCTCTTGATAATAACTTCATTGTTTGCATCAATAAACAAGACTTTTACATCAATATCCTTTTCTTCTTTCAGGGATTTCCACGCTTTAAATATTTCAACAAACATATTTCCGGCACGTATATCAACAGCAACTGCTATTTTTTCAACCGACTCTTTCGACTGACGATATACATCAACAAACTTGGATATAAGTGACGGCGGAATGTTATCAATACAATGATATCCTATATCTTCCATAACATCCATAACTGACGATTTCCCTGACCCTGACATTCCTGTTATTATAAGAAGTTGCATAAAAAATTCCTCCTTTTAAACTTCACCAAGTATTACTGGTTCAAGTTCGAGCACATACCCCGTTTTATCCCTTACAATATCCTTTACTTTTTTACAGAGTTCAATAACATCACTACAGGTCGCATTGCCCTTATTTATTACAAATCCGCAGTGTTTAGTACTTACTTCAGCATCTCCGCAGGAAAGTCCCTTTAATCCACACTGGTCTATAAGAAGTGATGCATAACTTCCGGCAGGTCTTTTGAATGTACTTCCGGCACTCGGATATTCAAGAGGCTGTTTTGATGAACGTTTTTCCATACATTCACGCATCGCCTTTTTTATTTCTTCCGGATTTCCATATGATAATCTGAAAGTCATTGAAACAATAATCCCGTTATTTTCAGAAAACACACTGTTTCTATATGATAAATTCATATCTTCTTTTTTGATGCTATAAATTTCCCCGTCAATAATATACTCTGCCGATTCTATGACATCTGACATTTCTGTTCCATATGCACCAGCATTCATATATAAAGCACCGCCGGCAGTTCCAGGGATTCCGTAAAGATTTTCCATTCCGGAAAGTCCTGATTTCTGTGCTTCAAGACAGACCGATGCCAGCATAGCTCCTGATTGACAGACTACTTTTTTACCGTCAATCTTTATATCAGCAAAACTGTTTTCAATCAAAAGTATTACTCCGTCATATCCCTTGTCAGATACTATTATATTGCTTCCTCTGCCAATGACTTTATAATCTATACTGTTTTTTTTCAGAAATGCGGTCAGTTGTATGACCGCATCAATACTGTTTATATTTATTAAAGCTCTGCATTTTCCGCCTATTTTAAATGTTGTATGTTCTTTAAGACTGCATTCAGGTATAATCTGACAATTAAGTATACTGCATATTTCTGATAATTCTTTTAATGGTAACATATTTTCTCCTTTTAATAATCTGACCAGTAAAACAAATCAGAATGCATCATAATTTTTTATTGTTTCCTTGCTGTCCGAATCCATTCCGAGACGGTCAAGAAGTTCTTGTGCAGCATTATAACCCATCTTTTTCTGTCTGTTATTCATAGCTGCAACTTCCATAATTACTGCAAGGTTTCTTCCCGGTTTTACTGGTATTGTAAGTGAAGGAACTTTTACTCCGAGAATGGAAACAAATTCAGTATCAACACCCATTCTATCATAAATTTTCTCAGGATCCCACTGTTCCATTTCAACAACAAGGTCAATTTTTTCAGTCATCTTGATAGCACCCATACCAAAAAGACGTCTTGCATTTATAATTCCTATACCTCTGAGTTCAAGGAAGTGTCTTATATTATCAGGCGAACTTCCCACAAGGCTTATATTTGATACTTTCTTGATTTCAACAGCATCATCAGCAACAAGTCTGTGACCTCTTTTTACAAGTTCAATTGCGGTTTCACTTTTACCTACTCCGCTTTCTCCAGTTATGAAAACGCCTTCACCGTAAATTTCTATTAAAACACCGTGTCTTGTAATTCTTGGAGCAAGATTAAGATTTAAAAATGCTATAAGACTTGCCATAAACGCTGATGTGCTTTCCTTTGAACGTAAAAGCGGTATTTCATATTTTTTTGCAAGTTCCAGCATCTCCGGAAAACAAGGCAGTTCTCTGGCAATAATCAAAGCTGGTATTTTATATGAAAGAAGAGTTTTTATTCTGTCAAATCTTGTTTTTTGGTCTATTGTTGAAAGATATGCAAACTCCATTTTACCCATAATCTGAATTCTTTCAGGATTGAAATATTCGTAGAATCCCATAAGCTGAAATCCGGGACGGTTTACCTCATTTTCATCAACAAATATCTTGCTTGTTTCTTCAGGCGTATATATTACCTCAAGAGAAAGTTCATTGATAATTTTTTCCATAGAAACTTTAAATCTGTTATCCATATTTTTCTCCTTTATTATATTATATTATTATATTTACTTTACCATTCCAATATATATGATTCATATCCAAGTTTTACAAGAGCATCTTTAGCATCTAAAACATCTTCGGAATAATCACCTATAAGACGTATTATAACATTAAAATCTCCCAGCTTATCTTTTATTATACGTATAAGCTTTTTGACATTATCTGTTGTGTCTCCGTTGAAACTATAATTTTCAATTTCATAAAATTCATCAAAATCAACCTTTATAACGACAGTACCTGTTGATAGTGATGATTTTAATACTTCCGCAGTATCATTTGCAATATCAACAGCCGATACTTCAATCATTGACGGAGTATGATTGCTTGCTGATGTCATATAAAGTTCATTAGCGAGAGACACAAGAGTTCTATACCTTTTTTCGTCTTTTACAATTTCACCGATATAATCAAGGTCGCTTTCACGGAATGATGGAAATGCTATATCAGCAAAAATAATTCTGTCAAATCCAGCAAGTGTTATTTCGTCAGCAATATCCGTAAGATAGTCCTCTGCCTCTTCAGTAAACGGATTAAGCCAAGGCTTTCCTCCGTTATCAGGACTGTTATCAAGCCACATAGAACCGCTTGCTTCTATTCTGTACCCTGCATCCGGATATGATGAAGGATAAATATTATCATCAAGCACACTCATATATGCTATAGCCTTAAGTCCGGATTCTTCAACTTCACTTACAATATCATCAAGAGAAATATATGAATATACTGCTCCTGAATAACCTGCACCCCTGTTGTCACTGTCATAATAAATTCTTCCTCCTGAAGTTTTGAGCGGTATTACTACATATTCCGAATCAGTTTCATCTTTTATATCATCAAGTGCTACTCTAAGGGAATAAGTATCTTCAAGACTGCTTCTGCTCAAAAATGAACATTTATAAGCCGTACTAATATTTTCAAGAGAATCCAGACCGTTTTCTGAATCTTCATTTCCGGACGATGTACTGTCATTCGGATTCATACTTGTTCCAAGCGAGGAAATACTGCTGTCGCCTTTTTTCTTTGTATAATTAAGCAAAGGTTCAGCAACACTGTAACCTACAAATACAATTCCTCCAAAAAGCAAAACCGAAAGCCCTATGCTCATAAAGCGTCCGGATTTTCTCTTGACGCAATACTTTTTTTCTTTTGTTTTATAAATTTTCCTTCCTCTGTTTTTGAATTTCATTTTTCTTCTGCTCCTATTTTAAAGTCCATACTGCCATTGAAATAATTCCTATATAAACAAGCATTGCAGGTATTCCCCTGAATGACGACGGCACTTTTGATGAATTCAATCTGCTGTATGCAGACATAACAAATAAAGATGCCATTATAAATCCGAAACCGGATTGCAAGCCATAAATAACATAATCCGAAAGTGAAGATACTTTGGTATTTTCGTGAATCATATAAAGCGAACCCATTACAGCACAATTAAATGATGCTATATGAATATATCTTTTAAGTCTTTCAAATAAATTTATACTGATAAGATGAATGACCATAAGACTTGCCGTATAAATAATTCCTATGATGATAACATATATAAAAAGACGAAAATTACTGAAATATCCGCTGAAAAGATTTTTAAATAAATTTTCTGTAAAATATGCCCCAACGGAACCTATTGTTGTAAAGATACTTATTATAAATGCTATGCCTATAAAATTTTTTCTGTTTTTTGCCGATATAAAAACTGTAATTGTACCGAGTGCCTGAGTAAATATAAGATTTCCGGCAAGCTGTGAAAGAAAACTTATTATTAAAAACATATTATCTCCTGCTTTCGACTGATACTGAAAATAACGAACGGACTTTACGATAAATTCCGCAAAGCACTCCAAGAACTATAAATCCTCCAAATGGAAGTGCAAAGCTTGGAATAACTGTATCTATATTTACTACTATGTTATTTATAGTACCATATGAAATAAGTTCTCTTAAAATTCCGGCTATAATTACAACAGCATCAAATCCTAATATATAAAATATAAGAT
>CAMWNQ010000067.1 GCA_947175655.1 uncultured Clostridia bacterium
GTACTGTAGAAAACTACTTCATCAAATGTTGAATCACATGAAAATAATGAAATTATATAAGCTAAATCATTTTTATCAAATCCTGAACCATTGCCACTATGATTTGTGAAGCTTATATTTTTGCCATTATATCTGAAAGTAAGATAATTTTCTAAACATATCGGCAGTTTTCTCATTAAAGCACTTGAATAAATATTTTTAATATTGTTTTCATTTAATGTTATTATCGTTTTAAGTTCTTCTTCTTCTTCTTTGTTATCATCAATGGAAAGCATATTTGTTTTATATTCCATAAGCTTGATTTCTGCTTCGATTTCTTTTATTTTTTCATAAGCATTAGTTTCTTCAAGCGTCTGGTTCATTTCATCGCTGAATGAATTCAATGCATTTTCAAATATTTCAAATTCACAACTGCTATATAAATCTGATATATTCTGATAATCAAAGAGTGTAAGTTTTTCGCTCAGAGGTTTAACGTCATTTTCTTTTGAGATTCGGTTACTGAATTCGAGGTCATTTGAATATTTGAAATATACTGATATATTTCTTAAATTTACATTGATTAAGGTTTTTACGGTTATATCTCTTTGGGTAGTAAGTTTCTGACAGTAATTCGGCATAGTATCTTCATTTCTATAATCATTATCAGCAATGAAAATGTTTAGACCTTGTTCATTAATGATATATTCTGTTAAATTTTCTTTTATGAAGAGGTTTTTTTCTTTATTATTGTCAAAACCCATAGGTTCTTCGTACTGATATACCGTATCATTCCATAAATCATCAATATCAATATTGTAATACTGTTCTGCATCAGGTTCATCGGTAGGAGTATAAACAGATACAATATCATAATGTTTTACATCTTCATTGACATTTCTTTCAAACCAGAAGATACCAGAAGTAAATAAATCATAAATTTTATTGCTTTCCTCTTCCTTATAAAGAAAACGATAATTAATCTGGAAGTTATTATCCATTTCATCTCTTTTTGCAAGATAATAACTGCTGAACATATTCGGACATATTACATTATCCCACGTAATAGACTTTTGTGGCATAGGATAAGCATTATACTGGTCTTCGGAATTAAACTTTGCTTTTGTATCTGTGATACTTATGATATTTTCATCGCAGTATTCATTAATATAGTGAACAATATATATTTGATTTGTTTCAGTTCTGTTTTGGTTTATCTGGAAAGTTTTTGTATATATTCTTACTTTTGTATTTTCGTCTTGTTTTATGAGTTCCTTATTGATAAGAGGATTTATACAACTTATATTCATAACATAGTCATCATAATCGAGGTCATAGAAGTTGTAATTGAAGGATTTGAGTTCATAGTCCAGCTCTGATTTCAGATCGGAGAATGTGTTGTAATATTCCTCTTTATGCTGTTTGATGTTAGAGAAGAATTCCTTGAAACTTCCCTGTATAACAAGGAATGAACCCAGAAACAGGACAAAGACTGTAGTGAGTACAGGTATAAAGGAAAAATGTTTTTTCCCTGTTATATTTTCCAGACCGCTTTCTGAATAGTAACCGTCCTCAGAAACAGTATCATCTGATGGAAAAGCTTTTTTTGCAATTTTGTCAAAACAGTTCACATTGCTGGAAAGTTCATTCATTTTTTGAGAAAGTTCTTTTTCAAAAGATTTTTCAAAATTGCTGTCAAAATTTTTCATTTTTATTCACCCGCTTTCTTTCTGAGAATATCCATAGCTCTTTTATATCTTGATTTTACTGTTGATTCCGGAGTATGGATAATTCTTGCAATTTCTTTGAAGGTTAATTCCGAACAGCATTTCATAACTACAATCTGACGGTATTTGTCAGGCAGATGTTTTAAAAGCTGATTGATATATATGCTGTCCTCCACACTTTTTTCTGCTTGACCATAAGCCTGAATTACTTCACTATAACGTTCTTTTTTATAGCGTCTGTACATTTCCATTGCACAGTTTCGTGCTATCTTGATTATAAATCCCTTGCCGTTGCCTTTTGATGATGAAAAACGTTTTACCTGAGTAAGTCTTACGAAAGTTTCCGCTACGCAGTCTTCCGAAAGATGAAAATCGCTAAGAATACTAAATGCAATAGCAAAAACGTCTTTTTTAAAAGTATTATATAATATTTCAAGACTGTTTTTATCTGTTCTGCACTGTGTGATAAGATAATTAACATCAATATCATTATCAGATTCCAAATCAGATGTCTTACTTGTAATTTCGAGTTCCTCACTATCAGGGATAATCAGTTCATTACCTAAAATCATAAAATCACTTCCTTTTTTATAAAATAACAATTTAAATTATCATGCTGTTTTATACAGCTTTTAATAATAGTGATTTTAAAGAGAAAAAAAGACGAAGTTTTTTATAAATATTTTTCTTTTAACAAAATAAACCAAAATAACAGGGACATTTTGCAATTTTTATGTCCCTGTAAGCATTTTATTATTTTTATTTTATTGCATCTCTGAGGGCATCAACTTTATCAGTTCTTTCCCAAGCAACGCCGAGGTCTTCTCTTCCGAAGTGACCATATGCCGCAAGCTGTCTGTACTGTGGTTTTCTGAGGTCAAGCATTTTTATGATTGATTCAGGTCTGAGGTCAAATACCTTTTCAACAGCTTCAGCGATTTTTTCATCTGAAACTGTTCCTGTACCGAAAGTATCAGCAAGAATTGATACTGGCTGAGCTACTCCGATTGCATATGCAAGTTGTATTTCACACTTTTCAGCAAGACCAGATGCAACAATATTTTTTGCAATGTATCTTGCAACATATGCAGCTGAACGGTCAACCTTAGTCGGGTCTTTTCCACTGAATGCACCGCCTCCGTGACGTGAATAACCGCCATAAGTATCAACAATAATCTTTCTTCCTGTAAGACCGCTGTCACCCTGAGGACCTCCTGTTACAAATCTTCCTGTAGGATTTATGTAATATTTTGTATCACTGTCAAGAAGTTCAGCAGGAATAACAGGCTTGATTACATATTCAATAATATCATCACGTATTTTATCAAGTGTAATTTCAGGTGCGTGCTGTGAGGAGATTACAACAGCATCTATTCTCTTTGGCTTTCCGTTTTCATACTCAACAGTTACTTGAGACTTACCATCTGGTCTGAGATAACGGAGAGTTCCGTTCTTACGCACTTCTGTGAGTTTCATTGAAAGCTTGTGAGCAAGAGAAATCGGCATAGGCATAAGTTCAGGGGTTTCCTTGCAGGCATATCCGAACATAATTCCTTGGTCGCCTGCACCTGTTGCGAGTTCAGTTTCGGACTTATCATCTCTGTATTCAAGAGCTTCATCAACGCCCATTGCAATATCCGGTGACTGTTCATCAATTGAAGTAAGAACTGAACAGGTGTGACCGTCAAAACCGAATTTAGCACGGTCATATCCTATATTTACAACTACTTCACGGGCAATCTTTTGAATATCGACTTTTGCATTAGTTGAAATTTCTCCCATACAGAGAATCATACCTGTAGTGCAGGCTGTTTCGCAGGCAACTCTTGCGTTTTTGTCCTGTTCAAGAATTGCATCAAGAACAGCATCAGAAATTTGGTCACAGATTTTATCAGGATGACCTTCTGTAACTGATTCAGAAGTGAATAAAATTTTTGACATTTTTTAAAACCTCCATAGCTTTCATAATATATAAATCTGACTTTATCGCAAAAAAAAGCATACGACTCCGTATGCTTGATGATTTTTTCTTGAAAAAATCCTCATCTTCCGGATAAACCGCAGGAATTAGCACCTTTTTTGAATATCATAAAAGATAAACAATCAGGTTGCCGGGCATCATAGAACCTGTTTTCTCCGCCTCTCTTGATAAGGTCATAAATGCATTATACACTATATATATTATTTTGTCAATAGAAATCGAAAAAAATCCATATTTAAGAATTATAAATTATGAATTATGAATTATAAATTATGAAGAATACTGTTTACAATCTTGTTTTTTTGTGGTATAATGGAAGACAGTTAACGGGTATTTTTTAAAAAAGAAAGGAAGTTTTTTATTATGAGCAGTTCTGGTAATGGACGTAGAAGCGGTTCAAAAAAGAAAAAAAAGGGCAGATTAAGATACGACAGAGTTATAGCAGTTCTTGTTCTGTTTATTGTCTTGATAGTTATTATGGTTTCTTGTATAGGAAGCTGTGCGGATAAGAAAAACGGTGAGTCTTCAGGTTCAAATAGTTCTGAAAGCAGTGAAAATTCTTCGGCAGAAAGTTCAGATGAAAGTACACCGGAAAATTCAGATGGAAGTTCACAGGGTGCAGAAAATGCCAATTTCAAAACTGAAAACATCGAATATTCAGATATGAACAAAGGTGATTTGATTCTTGTAAACAGTTCATATGAATATAAATTTACTGAAGAACTCAATATTGTTGACGTTTACAGTACAAGAAATGACTGCTATACAGTAAGGGATATGAATGTTCTGCTTGAAAATAATGTTATATCACAACTCAATGCTCTTATGGAGGCATATTCAACAGCAAATAACAATAAGGATATAAGAGTAATAGAAGGCTATCTCTCAAAGGAGGAACAGGACGAAAAATTCGCAGGAAAAAAATCTAATGTTGCAGGTGGATATTCTGATTTCAATACTGCCAGAACTTTTGAACTTGCATCATTTCCTGAAAATGGAAGTTCCTATTATCTTCTAAATGAAGGGGTTTATTCTTGGATTTATTCCAATGCCCAGAACTATGGATTTATTTTAAGATATCCTATGGGCAAAGATTCCGTGACAGGTGTTTCATCAAGTACATATACTTTCAGATATGTTGGTGTTCCTCACGCCATCTATATTTCACAGAATAATATTACTCTTGAAGAGTATATAGAAGCTTTAAAATCATATAATAAGGACAATCCTCTTAAAATTACGGACGGTTCAAAAAATTATGATGTTTATTATGTTCAGGCAAACGCCAATAATGTGACAGAAGTTCCTGTTCCGAATGACAAGACATATTCAATATCAGGAAACAATGTTGACGGCTTTATAGTTACAGTTACACTTAATTAAGTATATTATATATGGGAGCTATCAGAATTGAAGAAAACAGCATTTATTTTAACTCTTGTTCTGGGAATATCAACGCTTTGTTCCTGTGGAGGAAGCAGCAGTAATGACGGAAGCGGTGAAATGTTTGACGCTGCACTTTACAAAAATCCTCAGAGTCTTGACCCTCAGATTGCAAACGATGTTTCATCAAAAACTGTAATTTCAAATATGTACAGCGGACTTCTTGCACTTGATGCAGACGGTTCAATAATCAATGATAATGCTGAAAGTTATGAAATTTCAGATGATGGTATGACATATACTTTCAGGCTTAATCAAAATAATTACTGGTTCAATGATTTGAATGATGATGAAGTGCCAGATGAGGGTGAATATTTTCCTGTTACTGCATATGATTATGTTTTTGCTTTTCAAAGACTGTTCAGTCCGGAAACAAGGTCGGAACTTGCCGGAAATTTTATGTGTATCAAGAACAGTGACAGAGTTTTAAAGGGATATTCCTCACCTGAAAATATCGGAGTACGTGCTGAAAATGATTATACACTTGTATTTGAACTTGAATATCCGAGTGCTGATTTCCTGAAACTTCTTACAACTACACCATCATTCCCGTGTAATGAGGAGTTTTTTTACAGTACAAAAGGGAGATATGGTCTTGATGAAAATTCTGTAATATCAAATGGAGCATTTTTTATGCGTCAATGGTTTTATGACCCCTATGGCTCACATAATATACTATATATGAAACGTAACAAAGTAAACAGCGATTATGACAAAGTATATCCCTCGTATCTCAGTTTCAGTATAGAATCATCACAGGAAGATATAAACAATGAATTTATTTCAAGTGACCTTGACTGCATAAGCACTCTTGAATTCAATGGCAAATTTTCAAAAAGAAAATATAATTATAATTCATATCGTTCAATAACTCTCGGACTAATATTTAATCCGAAAGACCCAATATATTCAAATGAAAATCTTAGAAAAGCTCTTGCATATGGCACTGACCGTCAATCAGCAAAATCAAGAATTGATGATGATGTTGAAATGGCATCAGGTCTGATAGCTCCGGCAGTAACACTTCTTGGAAGAAGCTACAGGGAACTTGCTTCTGACGAAAATCTTTCAGAGTATGACGGTCAGAAAGCACTTGAATTTTTTGAAAAAGCTAAGGGTGAACTGAACAGGGAAGCATTTGAACCTGTTAAAATTCTTGTATGCAGTGAAAGCGTAAATCCTGATGAACTTCATATACTTTCACAGCAGTGGAGTGATTTGCTTGGCATATATATAGGAATAGAGGAAGTCACAGAAAATAATTTCTATTCACGTCTCAACAGTGGAGACTATTCAATAGCACTATATCCTGTTACAGCCGACTATAACAGTGGAATATCATTTTTGTATCAGTTTGCATCAAATCAGTATTTCAGTGTTCCTGACAAAATAAAGGAAGATATAAAAAATCTTTCCCGTATAGGCAGTGCTTTGGATTATGTTGACGATTTTAAAAACGTTGAAAGTGAAATTTTGTCCGAATACTGTTTTATACCAGTATTCTATAAAAATACGTATATGGTATCGAAGTCAGAAAACAAGGATATAATATATGAACCATTTTCACAGGCTGTTATTTTCCAGTATGCGAAAAATTTTGAATAATATAAAATCAAGGACGGATATTATTCCGTCCTTTTTATTATCTGAATTTCATATATGTTATTAATCTGTGCCGGATAGGTTTCAAGAATATCTCCGTCATATTTTATTCTTATTACATTTCCTGCACTGATTTCAGGGTTTTCGTCACATAATGGTATAACTATTTCATCTGTAATATTATCTTCAAAAGGCTTTACAAGTGCGTGTTTTTCATGAGATTCCAGCACGGTACATTCTAGATATGACGGAAAAAGCTTATCACGTGAAATAATAGTCCAGTCTTTATATGCTGTTGTATTCTTTACCAGTTCAAGAGCTTTGAGTGCATTTTCATCAAGTGTCATAAAAGAGATGCAGGCATCATCTTGTGAATTTATATGAAATGATTTTCTTTTGCCGTCAGAATCCCATTTATATGAATAGAATGTATGACTTGAAGTGCTTTCAACATCGGGCATTATATCAGGCGGATATTTCGGATTTTTTTCGCTCTGAAGATTAACGTTTTCAGTATATTCAATAAGATTTGCAAGTTCATCATCAGATATATTTCCGATATGTGCTATGTCCTCAGCAATATCCCAGACTATGTTATCACATTCATATAAATTTCGGAAAAAATTACCTGTTGCCTTTTCAGCAGGACATATAACAGAATAAACTTGTCCGTCTGTTCTTATGCACATAATACAATGACTGTAGGGTTCTATAGCACCGTAAAGAGCAGTATAGTCAGCAGTAAACAGAATATTATCTGTATTTAAAACAAAATCGGGGAGGGGTTCTGTTGAAGTTTTCTTTATAGTTGTAATTACAGGAAATTCTGAAGATTCTGATGAAACATCCCATTTATGTGTACAGCCTGTCAGAGATATTGTACACATTAAAATTACAGTGATTAATTTGAATTTTGTACTCATATAATAACCTCGTTTTTTGTTTTTCAGAAAATTTTGAATTGTAAATTGAATAATTATGCATTCTTAATTTTTAATTCTTAATTAATCTATTGCCTGTAATCATTTATAATTCTTATAATGGCATCATAAAGTTTTTCCACCTCATAATCACCAATAATCGGGTCAAGATGTGAACCGCCTATACCGGAATCATCTGTTAAAAATACGTATGTGCCGTTGGTGCAGATGCTTATAGCACGTCCGAAAAGTTCAGTATCACGTTCTGAATTTGAAGATACTACAGGAATAAGTCTGATACCTTTTTCAGATGCGGTCTTTATTGAATTCAGAAGAGAATCTTCCTGTCCGTTGTGAGGGGGAGCGTCGAATATAAGGAATGCAAGTTTTACTGTTTTTTCTTCCCAATGAGTATTTACCATAGTTTCATCAAGGATTTCAGCAACAGCTTCCGGCATATCTCCACCGCCATCCGCTCTTTCATTATTCAGTTTGCTTTGTATTTCCTGAATATCATTTGTAAAGTCAAAACATTTTGTAATATAGTCATCGCCCTTGTCACGATAGAAATTGACTGAATATTTTACATTTTCCGTACCTATTTCATTTGCTATTGCAGAAAATTCACTTTGCAGGAATAGCATCTCATCAGACATTGAACCTGTTGAATCAACTATAAACATAATTTCAGTGTCATGATAAAATTCGGGTGCGGAGTCAAAAATTAATTCTGAACTTTCGGGAATTACAGATTGTGAATTTCCTTGCTGTCCATCATCTGCTTCAGAACTTTCATCAGTTTTATTGTATTCGATATTGAAGTCTTGAGAATTTCCGTCATTTGATATGCGGTATTTTGCTGGCATTGTATCATTATCACGGAAGAAATACGCTTTGCCGTCCTTGTCTGTTACAGATGACCATATTACAGAATCATCATCAGAGAGCATTTCCGCTTTAAGATTTGGAATTGCTTCACCCGAATTATTTTTTACAGTTATTTCTGTACGGTTTATCGGATTAATTCCGTAGCTTGGGAAACTTATTTTTTCAAGCTGTACAAGATTCTGAAAGAATCCCCAGTTTTTATTATCATTCCATTCACCGGCAGTAAGCATTCCGGATTGAGGTTGAATTTCGGGTTCACCTTGTGGAACTTCTTCACCGGCAGTGAGTTTATATTCTGGAGCTTCTCCTTCTGCATCAAGGTAAACTCCATCATCATAAGCCATTACATCTTCCGGAGCTTCTGCTAAATCAGCTTTTATTTCGGCTTTACCTAAATCCGCATCGTTTTTCACAGGGCTTTCTTCGATTTTTTTAACCGAATTTATTGTTGAATAGGAACTGAAAGATTTATCATCTCCACAGCCTGTAAAAACTGACATCATCATAAGACAGGAAACTGATAATGCAGATATTTTAAATATTC
>CAMWNQ010000068.1 GCA_947175655.1 uncultured Clostridia bacterium
ATATACAACATTTGCTGTTTTAACGTCTGGAGATAATGGATTTCATAGCTGTGCAAAGAAAATTTTAAAAACGCTTAAAAAGAATGAACATTTTGAAATTTCATTTATAAGTGGCATTTCATCTCCTGTTTATTTTTGCAGTAAGATAAAAAAATACTGGTCAGAGATGAAATTTATCAGTCTTCACGGAACTGAGAATAATATAATAAGAAATATAGCATCAAAAAGAAACTGTTTTTTTCTTCTTGGAGGAAATATCACTGCTGGAGATATTTCTCGTAAGATGTGTGATTATGGAATGAAGGATATAGAGGTATATATAGGCGAAAATCTTGCTTTTGAGAATGAAAAAATTTATACAGGGTACGCAAAGGATTTTATATCGCTGAATACCGGAAAACTTGCAGTAATGGTGACGGAAAATCTACATTATGAAAGATATGTTAAAGTCGGCATATCAGATAATGAATTTATACGTGAAAAAATACCAATGACTAAATCAGAAGTAAGAGCCGTGATAATATCAAGACTTTGCATTGAAAAAGAAAGTATATGCTGGGATATAGGTTGCGGAACAGGTTCAGTATCTGTTGAAATGGCATTGCAGTGTCCAGATGGCAAAGTTTATTCAGTAGACAAGAATTCTGATGCTGTCAGACTTACTGAGATAAATTCAAAAAAATTCTTTTGTGATAATATAGAAGTAATACACGGTTCAGCACCCAAATGCATTGAAAATCTTGAAGTGCCTGATATTGTTTTTATAGGAGGCTCTGCCGGACAGATTGGCAGTATTTTTGATGTAATTTATAAAAAAAATCCATTGGCAAATATAGTTATAACAGCGGTATCACTTGAAACTTTAAGTGAAGTTTTAAGTAAGTTTGAATCGTTTGCAGTAACACCTGAAATAACACAGGTTAATTTTTCAAGGGCAAAAAAAATCGGAAATCATACAATGCTGAGTTCTGAAAATCCGATATTTATTATAAGCAATAAAGGGCTGATATAATGAAAAATAATCGAAAAATAAGAAGATTTATAATATCCGGAACTAACAGCGGTTGCGGAAAAACAACAGTTATCTGTGCTGTGATGAAAAGACTTATAAGTGATGGTTTAAAAGTATCATCATTCAAATGTGGCCCTGATTATATTGACCCGATGTTTCATCGTGAAATTATAGGTACAGATTCATATAATCTTGACAGCTTTTTTTGTGATGATAATACTTTAAAATATTTATTTTATGAAAACAGCAAAGGCGATATATCAGTTGTTGAAGGAGTAATGGGCTTTTATGATGGAGTTAATGGTAAGGCATCATCTTATGAAATATCACAGATTTTGAATATACCTGCAATTATAGTTATTGACTGTAAGGGTATGAGTACATCAATAGGAGCAGTTATCAAGGGTTTTTTGCTATACAGACAGCCCAATAACATAAAAGGATTTATTTTTAACAGGCTTCCCGAAAAACTTACAGACTATATAAAAACTATTTGTGCTGAACTCAATACAGAATTTCTGGGCTATATTCCGGAATGCAAGAATATATCGATTAAAAGTCGTAATCTTGGACTTCTGATGCCTGATGAAATAGATAAATTGCAGGAGAAAACAAATATTTTAAGTGAAATTGTAAAAAATACAATAGATATAAAAAGAATTCTGGAAATATCTTCAAATAATACTGATTTTCCTGAATTTTTAACTTCTGATATAAAAAAGGTATGCAGTCCGGAGAACGGTTTGAAAATAGGCATTGCAAGAGATAAAGCATTTTCTTTTATATATCAGGATAATATAAATATTCTTAAAAAAATGGGATGTGAAATTGAATTTTTCTCACCTCTCAGAGACAAAAAACTTCCTTCCGGAATATCTGGTATAATTTTAAGCGGAGGATATCCAGAACTGTACATAAAAGAACTTACTGAAAATAAATCTTTTATTGAGGATATCAGAAATAAAATAAACAATAATATTCCAATCATTGCCGAATGCGGAGGTTTTATGTATCTTCATAAAATGCTTGATGATTTTGAGTCGGTGGGAGTTGTTGATGGTAAGGCTTTCAAAACTGAAAAACTTCAGAGATTCGGATATATCAATATTCAGGCTCAGAAAGATAATATTTTATGCAGAAAAGGTGAAACAATACCGGCTCACGAATTTCATTACTGGGACAGTACCAGTTGTGGAACGGATTTTAAAGCTTTTAAGGCAAGTAACAATAAATCTTGGAAATGTGTTCATGCAGGAGAAAATTATTATATGGGATTTCCACATATTTATTTTTATTCAAATCCTGAAACTGCGGAAAATTTTTTAAAGAGATGTATAAAATACAGGAGAGAAAAAAGTGAAAAGAATTAAAAATATACTGCCTCTTGATTATGAAGCTGTCAGGAGGTCAAAAACACACTGGGATAATATAGCCAAGCCTCTTAACAGTCTTGGACTTCTTGAAAAGGCTGTTATGCAAATAGCAGGAATTACCGGAGATGAAAATGTAAATATTGATAAAAGATATGTAGTTATTATGTGTGCCGATAACGGTGTTGTCGCAGAGGGAGTTACTCAAACAGGAAGTGAAGTAACAGCAATAGTAGCTGATGCAATATCTAATGGAACATCAAATATAAGCAGAATGGCGTATACTTTTAATACAGAAACAATAGCAGTTGATATCGGAATGAATACAGATTCCGAAAATAAAAGGATAATCAGAAAAAAAATTGCATATGGTACAAATAATATTATGAAAGAACCTGCAATGACTGTTTCTCAGGCAGAAAGGGCAATATCTGCCGGAATAGATATTGTTTCAGAATTAAAGACTAAAGATGTAAAAATTATAGTTACAGGAGAAATGGGAATAGGAAATACAACAACTTCCAGTGCATTGTCATCAGTTATGCTTGACATTGAAGCTGAAAGAGTTACGGGCAAGGGTGCAGGACTTGATGCAGAAGGCATATTGCATAAAATTGAAGTGATAAAGAATGCTATAAAAAGAAGTAATCCGGACAGAAATAATCCTTTGGAGCTTCTTTCCGAACTGGGAGGATATGATATTGCTGGAATGACAGGATTATTTTTAGGTGGTGCAATATATCGTGTACCGGTTATTATAGATGGTATAATATCAGCAGTATCAGCACTGATAGCATATAAAATATGTCCGGCAGTACGTGATTTTATGCTTTGCTCCCACGTTTCAAGAGAACCGGCAGGCAGAATGATTCTTGATGCTCTCAATCTTAAACCTCTTATAAATGCAGAACTCTGTTTGGGAGAAGGTACAGGGGGAATTCTGCTTATTCCATTGCTGGACAGTGCATTGTCGGTATATAATTCATCTCATAAGTTTGAAAATCTTCCAATGGAAAGGTATGTTGAATTTTAATGTTTATACTTGTTACGGGAGGGTCAAAGTGCAGAAAATCTGCAATAGCGGAAAGTCTTTTTAATAATTTCAGATACAGAAAATTTTACATAGCCACAATGATGCCTTATGGAGATGATGCAGAAAAGACTATTAAAAGACATCATAAAATGCGAATGGGCAAAGGTTTTGAAACTATAGAAAAATATACTGATGTAAATAATATAAATATTCCTGAAAAATGTGGAGTGCTTTTAGAATGTATAGGAAATCTGTGTGCAAATGAGATGTTTAATGATATGTGTAATAATATATTAAAAAATCCGATTGAGAAGATAACAGAAAACATAAAATATATTTCCCAAAAATCAGAATTGTTTGTTGCAGTAACAAATGAAGTTGGAAGTGACGGAACAGAATATTCTCCGGAAACTATGGAATATATAAAAAATCTTGGAAAAATCAACTGTAATCTTACATCAATAGCTGATGTTGTTATTGAATGTATATATGGTATACCTGTATTTATAAAAGGAGATGTGAAATTATGCTGAACTCTTTTATATCGGCATTGGCGATGTATTCAAGAATACCTGTTCCAGAAATAGAATGGAATGAAAAAAATCACAGATATTCGCTTTGTTTTTTCCCTTTTATAGGACTGATAATAGGATTTTTTGAATATTTATGGGGAACTTTCTGTGAGTATTACATAACCGGAAGATTTTTTTATTCTGTTATAGCCGTGGCGATACCAGTAATGATAACTGGCGGAATACATCTTGACGGATTTTGTGATGTACTTGATGCTAAGTATTCATATGCTGAAAAGGAAAAAAAACTTGAAATTATGAAAGATTCTAGAGTAGGAGCTTTTGCGGTTATTGGAATTGTGATTTATTTTCTTGTGCAGTCTGGATTTTATTCAGAGATAAGCAGTGAAAACAGTTTTTTATCTATGACTGCTTTATTTGTAATATCTAGAGCATTAAGCGGAATTGGTGCAATAACTTTAAAATGTGCAAAGAAAAATGGTACACTTCAAAACTTTTCCGAACCGGCAGACAGAAAAATTACTGTTTTTGTTTTAATTTCAGTTTATACTTTATGCATTCTATGGCTTATATATATTGATATTCTTTGCGGTATAGGAATACTGGCAGTTTCAGTTTTATGTTTTTTATATTACAGACATTTTTCATATAAGACCTTCGGAGGTATTACCGGAGATTTGGCAGGATATTTTTTACAGATGTGTGAAATTGTAATGTTGGGAACAGTTTTGATTGTTGATGTTATAGAAAGAGGTGTTTGCTGTTAATGATAATAATAACAGGCGGAGCATATCAGGGAAAGAAAGATTATGTAGAAAAAACATATAATATTTCAAAATGTCAGATGCTCAACGGCAAAGAATGCAGTACGGAAGATTTGATACAGACAAAATGCGTATATAATTTTCATTTTTTTATAAAAAGGGATAGTGATATTTTTAATACTGCTAAAAGACTTGTATCTGAAAATCCGGATATAATTATTATTACTGATGAAATAGGAAGCGGAATAATTCCCCTTGATAAGAATGAAAGAATATGGCGTGAAAATACAGGAAAAATATGCTGTTATCTAGTAAGATATGCAGAAACAGTAGTAAGATTAAACTGTGGATTGCCGTTGATTTTAAAGAATGTTGGAAAGGAGATTAAAAAATGAGGATTATATTTATCCGTCACAGTCAGACTATAGGTAATATGGAAAAAAGATATATAGGTGTAACTGATGAAGAATTATATGTTATTCCTGAAAGGAAGTATCCGGAATGTGAAATAATAGTATCGAGTCCGCTGAAACGCTGTATACAGACAGCAAATATTATTTACCCTGCAAAGAGAGTAGATATATTCAATGATTTGCGTGAGATTGATTTCGGAGATTTTGAAGGCAAAAATTATAAAGAATTAGAAAATAATTCTGATTATCAACAATGGATTAACAGTAATGGAACCATAAGTTTTCCAAATGGTGAAGACTACAGAACTTTTAAAGACAGATGCTGTAAAGTATTTGAAATAATTACAGAAAAATATAAAAAATCTGACTCAATAGCATTTGTAGTACATGGCGGAACCATAATGTCAATACTGGAAAGATTTGCCACTCCAAAAATGAATTTCTATGATTATCAGATTAAAAACAACAGCGGATATATTACAAACTATGACGGAAAAAATATTTTAATCAGAGAGAAAATATGAATATATTAATTTTAAGTTTACCAATAATAATAGGATTTGTAATTGATTGCATATTGGGAGACCCTTATAATTTTCCTCATCCTATAAGGTTTATAGGAAATATGATTATGAAACTGGAAAAAATAATGTTCAGAAAATTTCCGGAGAATCTATATAAAGGCGGTCTGATAATGTCATTTATTGTGATTGTTTTGTCATCAGCAGTTCCATTGGTATTGTTAATAATATGCTATAAAACAAATATAATTCTTGGAATTATTATTGAAAGCATAATGATTTATTATATCATAGCACCAAGATGTCTTAAAGATGAAAGTATGAAAGTATATAAGGCACTTAAAGAAAATGATGTTGAAAAAGCCAGATATGCAGTTTCAATGATAGTCGGACGTGATACTAATGCTCTTGATAAAGACGGGATAATAAAAGCTTCTGTGGAAACGGTTGCCGAAAATACATCAGACGGTGTTACAGCTCCTTTATTTTATATTATGTTTGGCGGAGCAGTTCTGGGATTTTTTTATAAATCAGCAAATACTATGGATTCTATGGTAGGATATAAAAATGACAAGTACAGGGATTTCGGAAGATTTCCGGCAAGATTTGATGATGTTCTTAATTTTATTCCTTCAAGACTTACAGCTGTTCTTATGATTATTTCTGCATATATCTTAAAGCTTGACTGGAAAAATGCATTTAAAATCTGGAAGCGTGACAGAAGAAAACACGCAAGTCCTAATTCTGCTCAGACTGAAGCAGTATGTGCAGGAGCTTTAAATATAAGACTTGCAGGAGATGCATATTATTTCGGCAAGCTCCATAAAAAACAGTATATTGGAGATAATATAAGACCTGTCAAATCAGATGATATCCGTCTTGCAAATATGCTTATGTATTGCACAACAATTCTGATGCTTTTTATATCTGTCGCAGTAAGAATGATAATATTAGAGGTGATATTTTGAAGGATATTAAAGAACATGGCGGAAATATATACAAATATGATATTAAATATGACTTTTCAGCAAATATAAATCCTCTGGGAATAACTGAAAATATTAAAAATGCATTAATAAATTCTTTGGATTTGTGTGATAAATATCCTGAACCGTATTCTGAAAAACTTGTATCAGCTATTGCCGAATGTAAGAAAATATCAGATAAAAAAATAGTATGCGGAAATGGTGCATCAGATTTGATTTACAGAATAATATCATATTTTAAACCTGAAAAATCATTGATTTTTGAACCGTCATTTAGTGAGTATGAAAAGGCATTGCGTGAATCTGAATCGGAATGTGAAGTAATAAAATATTATTTAAGTCCTGAAAAAAATTTTATTGCTGATGAATCATTTTTAGATTTGCTTGATGAAAGTATTGATATGCTTATTATAGGAAATCCGAATAATCCCACGGGCTTAACGCTGAATCCGGAACTTATGGAAAGGGTTTCAAAAAAATGCATTGAAAATGATATATATTTTTTATGCGATGAGTGTTTCATTGATTTTATAAGAAATTCGGAAAAAGTAAGTGCATACAGATTTATTAATAAAAATATGATAATTCTTAAAGCATTTACTAAAATATATGCAATGGCAGGAATACGACTTGGATATGCAGTTTTTGGTGATGAAAATATTGCAGAAAAGATAAAAACAACAGGTCAATGCTGGAGTGTTTCCGTACCAGCACAGTATGCAGGAATAACAGCTCTTAAAGAAACTGATTATATAGAAAATACAATCAGGCTTATTGAATCTGAACGCAGATTTTTAACTAAAAATATAAAAAAATTAGGAATAAAAGTTTTTAAATCGGAAGTTAATTTTATATTATGTTACAGTGATTTTGAAGTTTATGAGATGCTTAAATCGGAAAAGATAGCTGTACGAAATTGTGAAAATTTTGATGGTCTGAATAAAAAATTTTTCCGCATAGCAGTAAGAAGCAATGAAGAAAATATTATATTGATAGATGCACTTAGGAGATGTTTAAATGGCTAAATCTATAATGATACAGGGAACAATGTCAAATGTTGGTAAAAGTCTTATAGTATCAGCACTTTGCAGAATATTCAGACAGGATGGCTATAAAGCAGTTCCATTTAAATCACAGAATATGGCTTTGAATTCATATATCACAAATGAAGGTCTTGAAATGGGAAGAGCACAGGCTATGCAGGCGGAATCTGCCGGCATTGAACCGTCTGTCCTGATGAATCCTATATTATTAAAGCCAACTACCAATATAGGTTCACAGGTAATACTTAATGGAAAAGTCATAGGAAATATGAAAGCTTCTGAATATTTCAGACGTAAAAAAGAATTTATACCAGATATAATGAGGGCTTATAATGAACTTTCAGAAAAATATGACATAATAGTTATAGAGGGTGCAGGAAGTCCGGCAGAGATGAATCTTAAATCTGATGATATAGTAAATATGGGAATGGCAAAGCTTGCGGAATCACCAGTTATTTTGGCTGGGGATATTGACAGAGGCGGAATATTTGCACAACTTCTTGGAACTCTTATGCTTCTTGAAAAAGATGAACAGGATATGATAAAAGGACTGATTGTTAATAAATTCCGTGGTGATAAAAATATATTTAAAAGTGGTATTGATATTCTTGAAAACAAAGGAGGTAAACCAGTAATGGGAGTTGTTCCTTATATTGACTGTGATATTGATGATGAGGACAGTCTTTCGGAACGTCTTGAAGTCAGCAGAAAGAATGGCATTATAGATATAGCAGTTATCAGGCTTCCCAAGATTTCAAATTTTACAGATTTTAATGTATTTTCGCATTATGAGGGAGTTTCAGTACGATATATTGAAAGAATGGGACAGTTGAAAAAACCAGATTTGATAATAATTCCGGGAACTAAGAATACAATTGCAGATATTAAAGCTATACGTGAGAACGGGATAGAATCTGAGATAAAAAAATGTGCATCTGAAAATATACCAGTTTTCGGCATATGTGGCGGATATCAGATGCTTGGTGAAAAAATTTCAGACCCTTGCAATTCAGAGGGCGGAGGAGTCATTGAAGGTATGGGATTGCTTCCTTCAGAGACTATATTTGAACCAGTAAAAAATCAAAGATGTACAAGGGGGGTATTTGCGGAAACAGATGGAATATTTTCAGATTTATCCGGAACTCAATTTTATGGATATGAAATTCATATGGGAAGAACAAAGTCAGATTTAAAACCTCTGTTAAATATCGAAAATGGTTTGAATGACGGAATATCTCAGAATAATATATATGGCTGTTATATTCACGGAATATTTGATAATCTGGAAGTATCAGAGAAAATTATAAAAGCATTATACAAAAAACGTAATCTTGAATATAAAGAGGATAATAAAATAT
>CAMWNQ010000069.1 GCA_947175655.1 uncultured Clostridia bacterium
ATAATACGGCATACTCCACCGAGACATATAAGTAATAAATTCTTAACTGGAAAATTTTCTATTAAATCATCTAAAACAGTATATATACGGTGTGCAAGCTGTAGAACAGATTCTCCGGTTACTCCCATACGCACACCGAATTCACTTTTGTTTTCTGCAAATCCTTCTGTGTAACGGCTTTTGCCTTCATATTCACCATAATCCCATTCATAAAGTCTTTCATCAGTAATTATTTCAAGATTATTTATTTCTGATACAATCTGTGCCGTTTTGTATGCCCTTTTCATAGGAGATGATATAATGAAGTCTATATCGCCGATATTTTTTACTTTCTCTGCAAGTTCATAAGCCTGAGCTATTCCGGAATCATTAAGTTCATTGTCAGTAGTACCCTGAACAATATCATTCAGGTTATAATCAGTTTGACCGTGACGTGATGTATATATTTTCATTACATTTTCAAATCCTTTCCGTGAATTTTTATGAGTTCTGATTCTGCCGTTTCAAGCATCAATCTGCTTGGATTTTCTCCTCCCATTATACGAGCAATTTCATTTTTCTTTCCCTCGAAATCAAGTTGATATACATTTGTTTCTGTACGGTCATTAACTGATTTCTTTTCAATAAGAAGATGATTGTCCGCCATAACAGCAATCTGTGAAAGATGCGTTACACATATAACCTGACGTACTTTTCCTATTTCATAAAGTTTTATACCGATTTTCTGTGCTGCCTTTCCGCTCACTCCCGTATCTATTTCATCAAAAATCATTGTAGGTATACTGTCCCTGACTGCAAGCACACTTTTCAATGCAAGCATTATTCTCGAAAGTTCTCCGCCTGATGCAATTTTTGAAACAGGTTTTGGCTCTTCTCCCCTGTTTGCTGATATAAGTATCTCCATTGTATCCATACCGTTTGCAGTAAGCTTGCCTTTTTCGTGACGGATTTTAAGTAAAACATCTGGCATATTGAGAAATTCAAGTTCTGCGGTTACTCTTGAAACAAAATCTTCAGAAGTTTTTTCACGGTACTCTGAAAGTTTTTTAGCTCTTTCAGTAACTTCGTGCAATAATTCATCCTTCTGTCTGCAAAGCTCAAGAATTTTATCTGAAGAATTATCAATCAAATCCATTTCATAGACAGCATCATTATAAAGCTTCATAAGGCCTTCAAAATCACACACATATTTATTTTTAAGTCTTTTTATATCAGACAGTCTCTTTCTAAGATATTCAAGGCGTTGTGAATCAAGTTCTGTTTTATCACATATGCTAACAAGTTCAGAAGATATATCTGAAAGTTCTATTTCAACCGCAGAAAGTCTTTCAAAAAGCTGTTCAAGATTTTTTTCTCCCGAATATTTTTCAGCATCTTCAATCTCTTTTTCAGCCGATGCAGTAAGCTCTGAAGCAGAATTCTCTCCGCTAATCAACTGAACAGCATTTTTAAGCGATTCAATTATATTTTCCGCATTACTTGCTGTTTTATATTCTGCCTCAAGCCTTTCTTCTTCACCTTCAGTAAATTCAAATTCTCCGATTTCATCAACCAGCATATTAAGATATTTCATTCTTTCGTTTTTTGAATTTTCTATCTTCTTAAGCTCATTCAGTTTTCTTGCCATAGCCTGAAGATTTCTGAAACTTTCACGGTAATCCTCAAGTAGACTACTATCACCGCCGAAATCATCAAGTATCTTTATATGACTTTCACTGTCCATAAGTATCTGATTATCGTGTTGTCCGTGAATATTTATAAGCATACTGCCTATTTCTTTAAGGACTGATGCTGATGATACCCTTGAATTTATTCTTGCTGTACTTTTTCCGTCACAGCTTATTTCTCGTGATATGATAATTTCTTCATTTTCGTGAGAAATGCCCAGTTCATCAAGTTTTCTAAGAATATCCGGCTGGAGTTCCGTAAAAAGTGCTGTTATTACTGCCTTGTCACAACCTGTTCTTACCAAATCTTTACTGCATCTTTTACCCATTACAGCATTGATACCGTTTATAAGTATTGATTTTCCCGCACCGGTTTCCCCTGTAAAAATATTCAGATTATCAGAAAAAGGTATAACTGCCTCTTTTATGACTGCAAGATTTTTAATATATATTTCTTTCAGCATTTTTTATCCTCCGGTTCAAAGTCCCAGTTCTTTTTTAAAAATCCTCGAAAGATGCTTAGCATCGTTTTCACTTCTCATAAGTACAAATATAGTATCATCTCCGGCAAGAGTTCCTACAACATCCGGATTATGCATTGAATCAAGAGTTATACATACTGCCTGTGCCATACCGGTTCTGCATTTTATAACAGCTGTATTTCCTGCATAGTCAGCACCTGTAACTGCATCTTTGAATATGCTTTTTTCAGAAATTCTGTCATAAACAGCCACATATCTTACAGTTCCGTTATCATCTGTGGATTTCACTATTCCAAGCTTTTTTATATCTCTGGAAACAGTTGATTGTGTTGCATTATATCCGGATTCATTCAGTCGCTCTATGAGTTTCTCCTGTTTTGAAATTATCTCATCTGATATAATTTTTAATATAGCTTTATGTCGTGATTCGTTTGTTTTATCCATATATGATACCACACCGCCTATTTTATTGACTGCATTAATTTTTTGGAAAGTGATTCCTGAAATGCATTTTTTGAATAAAAGTCTACAAAAGGTATTTTATATTTGCTTTTTGAAATGTCAAGACGGCTTATACCACTGATATTTATAGGAGATTCACCATCAAAACTCATATATGCCGGATTTTCTTTACCTGCTGACTTACAGATTACTGTGAGATTACGTTCCGGAGAAAAAAGCATTGCCCTTGAAAAAAGAGAATGCGGACATATAAGCGTCATTTCAATGCATTCCAAATCAGGTTCTATTATAGGTCCGCCGGCTGAAAGTGCATATGCTGTTGAACCAGTCGGCGTACTGAAAACTATACCGTCTGCACGATAGCTTCCAATCTGATAGTCACCCGAATACAGCTCAAAATCACATATCTTTGAATAAAGTCCGCTTATATTTATATCATTCAGTGCATTGAATTCAGATTTTTTTCCGCCGTCGCTGATTACTCCGTGAAGAAGCATTCTTTCAGTAATTTCATATTCACCGCTTTTAAGAAGAAGAAGTTTTTCAAGATTATCTTTTTCAAGACTTGCCATAAAACCCAGTCTTCCTGTATTTATACCAATCATTTTAGCCTTGTAGCCTATTATCTGCTTGGCACATCTGAGCATTGTTCCGTCACCTCCGATTGCAATTACAAAATCGGAGTCCTTTGCTGATTCTTCTGGAATATTAAACTTTATCCCATCAAAATCAGAAAATTCATTGTAATATAACGGATTGACAGATACATCTGCACCGTCTTCAAGAAGTATTTCACACGCTCTTCTTGCACATTCCATTGCATTATTTTTTTCAGGATTAAAATTTACAGCTACTTTCATAAATCTCTCCGTATTTATTTTTATAAAATTTCCTTTGCATTTTTAACGACATCTGAAAAGTCATAGCAATTATTATTCTGATGTTTAGTAAGCTTTACCAGATATTCTATATTACCGCTTCCGCCGGATATTGGCGAAAATGTATATTTTTCAGAATAAAGATTTATATTTCTTGAAAATTCCTCTATCTCTTTCAATACACGGATATGAACTTTTGAATCCTTAACAATGCCATTTTTTCCTATACTGCTTTTCCCAGCCTCAAACTGCGGTTTTATCAATGCAGATATTATTCCGCCTTCACTTAAAAATTCAGATGCTTTCGGAAGTACCTGTTTAAGCGATATAAACGAAACATCAATGGAAATAAAATCCGCAGGTCTTTCAAAATCAAGTACTGTGAGATTTCTTATATCAGTATTTTCAAGATTTATAACTTTATAATTATCCCTCAAACTTTCTGCAAGCTGTCCGTGTCCGACATCAACAGCATATATTTTCAATGCACCATTCTGAAGCATACAATCCGTAAATCCTCCCGTAGATGCTCCTATATCTATACATACAGAATTTTTTAAATCTATATTAAATTCAGATAATGCTTTTTCAAGTTTCAGACCACCTCTGCCAACATATTTCAGGTCTTCTCCGGAAATCTCTATAATATCAGATTCACTGACACTGAAAGAAGGCTTAATGCATACTTTTCCGTTTACTGATATGTTTCCGCTTTTTATCAGAACAGCAGAACGTTCACGACTGCCGGCAAGTCCTCTTCTGAAAACCTCTTTATCAAGACGCAACATCTTCAAAATTCTTCTTTCTTACATATTCAACAATCTTTTCACAGGTAAGACCTATCTTATCAAGACATCTTTTTACTGATGCCTGTTTTATAAATCCTTCTGCATTCACCTTGCTGTAACTGTTTTTAAATCCTCTTTCAAGAAGCATATCACCAAATATTACAGATATTCCGCCGTTACTTTCTTCAAAGAAAATAATTTTATCATACTTCAATGATTTTTCGATAATCTCATCTGGAACAGGATATATCTTTGTAAGTTTCAGCAAATCACAGAGTATTTCGTCTGCATTTAATATGCTCTGTGCCTTATATACTTCATCATATATCCTTCCATATGAAATAAGAAGTATATTTGATTTCTGACTTTCATCTGGAATCTGATTCTGTGTAAAAGTATATGTCAGATTCAGATGTGATTTGTCAAAAACAGTTTTATCAGAACCTCTCGGATAACGTACTACTGCTATATTTGTATCATTATATATTGCCTGTCTGAGACATAATCTCAGTTCCTCGTAGCAGGACGGAGAATATATAACCGTATTCGGAACTGATACAAGCATAGGAACATCAAACATTCCCTGATGCGTTTCACCGTCTTCTCCAACAACGCCGGCTCTGTCAACACCAAAAACTACATGAACCCCACTTATTGATGCGTCGTGTATAAGCTGGTCATACGCCCTCTGGAGAAAAGTTGAATATACTGCAAATACCGGAATAAATCCCATAGAAGCAAGTCCTGCTGAAAAAGTAACTGCGTGTTCTTCAGCAATCCCGACATCAAAGAACCTGTCTCTGTGCTGTGAGCAAAAATATTGAAGTCCTGTTCCATATTTCATCGCAGCAGTAACCGCACATATTCTCTTATCGTTTTCTGCAAGTTCTGCAAGTTCCTTTCCAAACACGGCAGAATAACTGTTTTCAGATGATACTTCCGGATTTCCTGTTAAAATGTCAAATCGTGAAATACCATGATACTCTCCCGGATTTTTTTCTGCAGGAAGATATCCTTTTCCTTTTACTGTATTTACATGTACCAGTACCGGCATTTTATAACTTTTTGCAGTATGAAGAACTTCATCAAGTGCTTCTATATCGTGACCATCAACAGGACCAAGATATATAAATCCCATATCATCAAACATTGTAAATTGTGTATTATAAAGAAGTCTGTCTTTAAATATATCTTTTGAATTTTTTATTCCTCTTGCAACAGGCATACCAACAACCGGAATATTAACAAGTGTCTTTTCAACAGCTCTTTTTGTATTGAGATACTTCTCTTTTCCTCTTAATGATGTCAGATATTTTGCAAGTGACCCGACATTTTTTGAAATGGACATTTCATTTTCATTCAGTATTACTATCAGATTTTTATTTGATTTTCCAGCATTATTAAGTCCTTCATATGCCATACCACCTGTCATAGCACCGTCACCGATTACTGCAACTGTATAATTATCTTTTCCCTGAAGTTTCATTGCTTCGGCAATTCCACAGGCTACTGATATTGAAGTACTGCTGTGACCACTTATAAATATATCGTGTTCAGATTCTTTAGGTTTAGGAAATCCTGATATTCCGTTTTCCTGTCTTAAAGTAGAAAACTTGTCCATTCTTCCGGTGAGTATTTTATGAGTATAGCTCTGATGTCCGACATCCCATATTATTTTATCTTCAGGCGAATTGAAATTCCTGTGAAGTGCAAGCGTAAGCTCCACTGCACCAAGATTTGAAGCAAGATGTCCACCGGTCTTTGAAACAGTTGAAATAAGAATGTTTCTGACTTCGTGGCATACAGCACGGCATTGCGATATTTCAAGGTTTTTCAAATCTTGTGGCAGTGACAGGTCTTTAAGCTGTATTTTTTTGCTTTTACCGTCCTCGTTATTCATAAAAAAAAGCTGTACCTCCTTCTTTTTGATTTTTAATTTTGTAAAAGTTTTATTTATTTCGTGTTAACAGCATCTTTGTGAGTTCTTTAAGAAATACATTATTTTCAAAATCATCTAAAATATCAAGTGCCTTACCTGTTATATCCTCTGCAATTTCTTTGGCTTTTTCCACGCCATAAAGAGTTACAAAAGTAACTTTATTTTCCTCTGCATCACTTCCTACAGGTTTTCCAAGCACATCAGTTGTACTTGTAACATCAAGAATATCATCAATAATCTGGAAAGCAAGTCCAAGATTATATGCATATTCAGAAGCTCTTCTAATATGGAAATCATCAGCTCCTGCTCCTATGCAACCCATAACACAGGAAGCAGATATCAATGCACCTGTTTTTCCTTTGTACATATTTCTTAAATTTTCTTCATCTACATTGTTTCGTTTTTCGTTTTCCATATCTATAATCTGTCCGCCAACCATTCCGCATCTTCCAGAAGCTCCGGCAAGCACAGATATTATTTTTACTTTTTCTTCTGATGCAAGTCTGTCATCATTGGCAATTACTTCAAACGGCAATAATGCAAGAGCATCTCCGGCAAGGATAGCCTCAGCCTCTCCGAACTGCTTGTGACATGAAGGTTTTCCCCTTCTGAAGTCATCGTTATCCATAGCAGGAAGATCATCATGTATTAAAGAAAAAGTATGTATCATCTCTATCGCACAGGCAGGTGCAGTTACTTTTTCAAAATTACAGCCACAAGCCTCACAGAATGCATAAACAAGAACAGGACGGATTCTTTTTCCGCCTGCTTCAAGAGAATAATTCATAGCATCTATAAGAGTCTTCTGATTTATGATTTCATTATCAAGCTTATTATATTCTTTAAGTTTTTTTTCTGTATATTCAGCATAATATTTTAACTTATCTTTCATTTTTATCACCCATATTATTTTTTAAAAATCCATAAATCGCCATTCCAACAGCATTATCGCACGAAAACTCAGGCTCGGCAAAATAAGCGTCGAACCTATCTAATATTATATCTTTTATTATTTTATCCGACATTACTCCGCCGGCATATATTACAGGCATTTTTCCATATTCTTCAAAAGCTTTTTCAGTCATCTCGGTAACAGTAACGGCAATGTATTCAAGACAATATCTTGCTGTATCTTCTTTTGTTATTCCGTCATCAAGCATCTTTCTGCATCTGTTTTCCAGTCCTGAAAGACAACAATCAGCATTTTTTAAAACAGGTTTTATCCTGAATTTCATTTTTCTATTGCTTATATCACTTTTGAATGCAAGCTTTTCAAGTTCTTTTCCACATGGAAATTTCAATCCCATCATAAGCCCTATACGGTCTACAGCCTGTCCTGCCTTCAAATCAAGTGACGATGAAACCTGCTTTATTTTCAATATATTTTCACTGTCCGACTCGCACAAAAGGCAATCAGTAGTTCCACCGCTTACGTGAAAAGCTATAAACTTCTTATCCAGAATATCAAAACAATCCGCTGAGTATACTGATGCAAGTATATGTCCCATCTGATGAGATGATAAGTAACACGGTATTTTGTTTATTACAGCATATGATTCTGCAAATCCAGCCCCACATAAAAAACACGGCATATATGAACCTTCAAGTTCTCTGGGTCTGGCTGATGCCGTTATACAGCAGGGTTTTCCGGAAATATTTTCACTATAAAGCTTTTTTATTATTTCTGGCAACTGCTTTGTATGATGAAAAACAGCATCACTCTGCCTTAAACCCAGACTTCCTTCTTTTACAGGCAGGAGCTTTTTTTCCTGAATTACTTTTTTTGTATCACTGTTATATACCGCTACAGATGTAGTATAATTACTTGTATCAATTCCGAGATATTCAGACATTTTTATTCTCATTCTCAATATCTCTTGAGAATGCTCCGAGAACTCCGTTTATAAAAGAAGTATCTTCTTTAAATGTATACACTTTTGAAAGTACAACGGCTTCATTTATTGCAACATTAACGGGTGTTCTTTCATCATAAATAGCTTCATAAAGTGCAATTCTGAGTATTGCAAGATTAAGCTTTGATATTCTTGATACTATTCTTGACTTGCTGTATTTTGAAACAATCCCATCCAATTCTTCAGCATGTGAATATGTTCCCTCAACAAGTGCTTTTACTTCATCATTAACTGTTATCTCGTCAACAGTTTCAGCAACTGCATAGAGTTCTTCAAGACTGTCATCTCTTAAAAGAGTTTCAAAAGTAATCTTAAATGCATTGTCCCTTATTTCACGTCTTGTCATTTTAACTCAATTCCTCCAATTTTTTCAATATAACTATTATATTAATATTATTATATCACTGTAAACTTGTTTTGTAAAGTCAGGAATCAGATTTACCATCAACAATAATATTTACTTTTGAAACAGGCACTCCCAGCATACTCTGAACATTATCCTTCACTGCATTCTGAACATTCACTGATACTGCCGGAACGTTTACTCCTTGATTTACAATGATTCTTACTGTTATCTCAACAACCCCGCCCAGATTTTTTACTGATACAGAACCAGAAGTTCCAAGAAACCCCTTTTTTTTACTTAATCCTGCTATTCCCCTGACTTCCGGAACTGAAAGCATAACAATTTTTTTTACCGCGTCTTCGGATATTTTAAGTTTTCCACATTCTGAACTGGTTTTCACATTCATTTTTATTACGCCTCCAATATTATAGATTATTTTAATCCACGCAATTTTGCACAATATAGAATAATAAATATTACTCTATAAATAG